>JAWOCW010000220.1:0-5394 GCA_046483615.1 Desulfosudaceae bacterium | reverse complement strand
GCCGGTACCCGTTCGGATATACCTTTGCACGCCCTGTCCATGCTCAAGTCCCGCTGTCAGGATCCCCTGCGGAAGATGGCCGCTTTAAAGGAACGAGGCTACCCCCTGGCCTTTGTCGGCGACGTGGTCGGCACGGGTTCTTCCCGCAAGTCGGCCGCCAATTCCCTGATCTGGCACATCGGCCGGGATATTCCCGGGGTCCCCAACAAGCGTCGCGGCGGGGTGGTGCTGGGGGGTAAGATCGCGCCGATTTTTTACAATACCCTGGAGGACGCCGGGGCTTTGCCCGTGGAATGCGATGTCTCCGGTCTTAAAAACGGTGACGTGATTTCAGTGCTGCCATATGAGGGCATCGTTATGGACGCCAGCAACCAGACCCGGGTGGCGACCTTTTCCCTGAAATCGCCGGTGGTACTGGATGAAGTCCGGGCCGGGGGCCGTATCGCCCTGATCGCCGGCCGCACCCTGACTAATAACGTTCGCCGGTTTCTGGGGCTGGATCCTTCAGGTGTTTTCCAGGCCCCTGTCCAACCGACGCTCCGTCCCGGTGGTTTTTCCCTGGCCCAGAAAATCGTCGGCCGCGCCTGCGGCCGGGCCGGGGTCAGCCCGGGCGAGTATTGCGAGCCGGAGCTGACCACGGTGGCTTCCCAGGACACTACCGGCAGCATGACCCGGGATGAATTGACTGAACTGGCCTGCCTGAAGTTCGGGGCCGACCTGGTCATGCAATCCTTTTGTCATACGGCCGCTTACCCCACTGACGGGGATAAAGAAATGCACCGTGATCTGACCGAATTTTTCAGTTCGCGGGGAGGGGTGGTCTTAAAACCGGGCGATGGCGTCATTCACTCCTGGGTTAATAGAATGATTCTGCCGGACACCGTCGGCACCGGGGGAGACTCGCACACCCGCTTTCCGGTCGGCCTCAGCTTCCCGGCCGGTTCGGGCCTGGTCGCCTTTGGCGCGGCCATGGGCAAAATGCCGCTGGACATGCCGGAATCAGTGCTGGTCCGTTTTTCCGGAGATCTGGCGCCCGGCCTGACTATCCGGGACATGGTCAATCTCATCCCGTACGCGGCCATTCAGCAGGGCTTGCTGACGGTGGCCAAAGAGAATAAAATCAACGCCTTTTCCGGCCGTATCCTGGAAATAGAAGGCACTGAAAAACTGACCGTGGACCAGGCTTTTGAGCTGACCAACGCCTCGGCCGAGCGTTCCGCCTCTGCCGCCACCATCCGGCTGGACGAGGACCAGGTTATAGCCGGCCTGGCCGATAACATGGCCGCGCTGGAACGGCTGCTGGAAAAAGGCTACCAGGACGCCTCCACCATCCGTCGCCGTGTTGATCGGATCAAGCAGTGGCTGGATGAGCCGGTTCTGGAACGGGCGGACGCGGACGCGGTCTATGCCGAGGTTCTGGAAATCGATCTGGCCGAGCTGACCGAACCGCTGCTGGCCTGTCCCAATGATCCCGATGACGTCCGGCTTCTGTCTGAAGTGGCCGGCGCGGCAATCGACGAGGTGTTTATCGGTTCCTGCATGACCAGCCTGGAACATTTTATTACTGCCGCCCGGATCCTCGGGCAGGCCGACAAATTGAGAAGTCGCCTGTGGCTGACGCCGCCGACCATCCTTAACCGGGAGGCCCTGGCAGCCGGTGGGCAGCTGGATTTATTCGCCCGCCTGGGCGCCCGCCTGGAAACTCCCGGTTGTTCGCTGTGTATGGGCAATCAGGCCCGGGTAGCGCCCGATACCGTGGTCATGTCAACCTCCACCAGGAATTTCGACAATCGTCTGGGAGACAATACCGCTGTCTATCTTGGTTCAGCCGAATTGGCCACGGTCTGCGCCGTGCTGGGCAGGATGCCCACTGTTGATGAGTACCGGCAGTGGGTTCCGGAATGATTTTTGCTTTCAATAAAGCCTAAAAGCATAATGGGGTATTGTAAAAACAAATACGTCCTTTAGTGTTTGACACTTCCTGCAAGAGTGGTTATTCTATATTAAAGATCTCAAATCTGACCGCCGTGTTTTTGTCGGGTACGAAGACAGCACCGGCGGTTGAAATGGTAAGCTCACGGAAAGTTCCAGGGAGGTGTCTCATGGCACGCAAAATGACCATCAGTGTTCCGGAAGATCTTTACGAACGCATGGCAAAATGGAAGGGGACTTTCAATTTTTCCAGTGTGTTTCAGAAAGCGGTCTCGGCAGTTATCCAGAAAAAAGAGGATTTTCAGGAGAGGATACAGGAGGAGCTGGATCAGACTGCTATTGTCGAACGACTGCGCCAGGAAAAGGCTGAATCGGAAAATGATTATTTTGAGCAGGGCAAGCAGGATGGCCTGCACTGGGCCAAAATAGCCCATTATGATGATCTTCAGTATGCCCTGCTCTGGATTCCGGATGACAAGCCTACCCATGACAAGGTTCTGGGCGATTATTTCGCGGACAGGATCGCGGCCGACGATATCATGGATTATGCCGTGGGCAGTGATCCGGTTTGCGTCAATGAATTCGTGAAGACCTATCTGGAGGGTTGGAAAGAGGGGGTCGGCGAATTCTGGGAAGAAGTCCGGGAACGATTATAATTGCCGGTCAGTTGGAACCTTTTATGGATTATCCGGGTTAAGCCGAACCGCTTATTGCCTTAACCCGGCGTCAATTTTTTTGATTTCCGGCTCCGGTGGCAGATTTCCCCTTATTAAAAAGTTTTTTTGCAGCGACTGGACTATCCGGTCGGTCTCGTCCAGGGTCAGTCGTATCTCCTCAATACCCTGCCGGGTAGAATCAGTAATCCGGGGAACGTCATAACTGGCATCTTCAACATTGGCCAGGGTGGTCTTCAAGCGTTGCAGGCTTTCTTCCACCGATTTCAACAGCTTTTTGATGTCGTCCATATTGTAATGCACTTCCTGACCGATTTTATGGTAGGTAACCAGGGTGGTGTTGACATTTTCCATGGTTTCCGGAGCCCGGTTTGAGGCCACGGCAACATTGGCCAGGGTGGTTTCCAGGTCCTTCAGCCCTTTCTGCAACGGCCCCTGCGGGTCTTTCAGGACTTCGGTCAGTTCGGAAATATTCTGCACGGCGGCCACCAGCTTGCGGGCGGTCTCCTCTACTTCGAATTCATTCAGAATATCGGTAATCGATTTTTTGGGCAGAGATTTTATCCGGGCGCCTTCCGGAAGGACCTGGCCGTCCGGATCTCCCATTTCAATGGACAGGTATTCGTCACCGATAATAGTGGGGCTTTTGACCGTGACCCGGGAGCCCCGGGTGATTTGCGGCTGATATCTTTTTAAAACAGCTATGTCCACCCGGACCTTGTTGCCGGTCGGGACAATCTTTTTTACCCGCCCGACATCCGCTTTTTGCAGCTTGACGGCGGAGTTTTTCTGAAGATTATAGCTTTCCTCAAATATGGCGTAATAGTCGACATGGGCTTCAAACCAGTTTTTACCCCGGCCGATCAGGACCACCATGGAAAACAGCAGGATTATGACGCCTAACACAAAGACGCCGACAATTTTTTCCCTTCGGCGGTAGACAAGTTCCATTTTACCGGCCCTCAGAGTGTGGTGGGGTTATGGTTATTTCATCCTGGCTGATCTTTATTTTTCCGGTTGGCGAAAAATTGTCAATATATTTTTTATCCCGGCTGTGGCAGATGATAGCTTTGCCCGACTCTTCCTGATTCTGGAGGAGGTGGATCAGAACAGGTTGTTTATCCGGGGGAACCAGGCTTTCCGGCCGGTCAATCAGCAGTAATTCGTATGGTTTGTTCAGCTCCCGAATGATCAGGCCGCTTCGTAAATCCCACTGGCTGATTTCGGTGACCCGCTGATCAAGCTGGTCAATAATGCCAAGCTGGAGACTCATTTTTTCCATTTGCGAGGTCAAGGGCAGGGCCAGGGTGTTGGTTTCATAATAGTGAGTCAAAAGAAGATTCTCCCGGATGGTCCGGTTGCTGGTCAGGGCGATGTCCGGGGAAATAAACCCGATCTTTTTTTTACACTCCAGCAGGTGGTCATAGTCGCTGAAATCAAGCCGTCGATCCAGAAAGCGGTATTCTCCTCTCAAAGGCGTAACCAGGGTAGCCAGGGCCCGGAAAAACAGATTTGTTTTTTCCGGCCGCTCCGACTCCACAATCCAGAATTCGTTTTCCCGTGCCGCCAGGTTGAACACCGGCAACAGGCCGGTCTCAGTTCCCAGCAGATAGTTGGTTAATTTTATGATGGGCATGTCATGATATCCCCGCCCGGAAGATTACCCCTTCCACCGGGATTTAGATACCGGTGGCAAGAGGTTCCGGCTGGCTGCAAGAAAGGCCCGGTTATAAATAAAACAGGGCGGATATAAAAATATTTAATACCAGGCAATAAAAAAAACACTCCATGGCCGCGGCCGAAGTAACCTGCGGTATGCGGGTTATGCGTTTGTCAACGTGAAAACCATGATAAAGGGTTACCACCGAGATGACCGCTCCGAAACAGACCGCCTTGACCAGGCCGACAATAATATCCGAGGCGGTCAGAGCCTTGGCCATGGCGGACAGATAATTTCCCATGGGAATGGTGGTGGTCAGCATTAAAATGGTATAGCCACCCAGAATGGCAATCAGATCGAAAATAATAAACAGGCACAAAATGGCCGTGGTTATGCCGATGAAGCGGGGCACGGCCAGCAGGCGCAAGGGGTCCAGGCCGGCCATTTCCAGCGAGTCAATTTCATTTAAGACCTGCATGTAGCCGATTTCCACGGTGACTGCCGTGGCTGAGCGCAGGATAACCACGATGGCGGTCAGGACCGGCCCGATTTCGCGAATGATCAGCAGGATAGTGATTTTAGTCAGATCAATCTGGGCGGAATATTCGGCAAACCAGATAAGCAGCATGGAGCCAACCAGCAGCGCCACAGGTATAATAATAAATAAAGCCTGCACCGCCGTAAAATATATCTGCTCGACCACTCCCCAGCGGGTGACCGCCCTTCCCCGCAGAGGATTTTTAACCATAATAATTATCAGTCGCTGGGAAAAAGCAATCAGGTTGAGCAGATGGTCGACATAAGCAATGGTTCTTCGGCCGATATAACCTGTAAAACTGTTCATGTCGATATGTTAATCCAGGTTAAGAACGATCGTAACCGGAACCACTTGCTTCAACTGTGATGTCCCGGCAGGGGAAATTCCGACTTTACCTAACCCGGATATTTCATGAATTTTTTCGACCATAGTTGGTTAATGCATAAACTTCAAATAGTTATTAATAAATTCAGGCTCTTTTTCAAAATACAAATTGTACCTGGATGTTTATGAACTTTTCACCATTTAAATGTCGAAAAAATTCACCCTTCGGGCGAGTCGCCTTGAGCGCATCTGCTTTGTTGCAGGAC
>JAWOCW010000211.1:0-3405 GCA_046483615.1 Desulfosudaceae bacterium | reverse complement strand
CCCATATTACTGTAAGCTTTCAGGTAGGCCGGATTTATCTCCAGGGTACGGCGGAAGCACTTCAGGGCTTTATCGGAGTAATCCTGCTGCATCAGGGCGACGCCCAGGTTGTTGTGAGCCTTGTCATAAAGCGGGTTGAGATTTATGGTTTCACGAAAGGCCGCCGTCGCCTGCCGCAGACGCTTCAGGTCATACAAGGCCAGCCCCAGATTATACCAGGAGTTATAATATCGCGGCTCCAGTTGGATGGCTTTTTCAAGATGGGACAGCGCGGCCTCGGCCTGGCCCTGTTCTATCAGTATCATTCCCAGGTTGTTGCGGGCTCTGACGGCGGCGGGATTATAGCCAATGGCCTCTTCAAAAGATTTCTTGGCCGGACTGATTTTTCCGGCCTCGAAATAAGCCATGCCCAGGTTATTGGTGACCTGGCCGTTTGCCGGGGTTTTGGCGGCGTTGTCCGTCCATAAGGAAATTTTTTCCGACCAGACTTCATTACGCTGATGGGTCCAGATCGCGCTGATAATAATCAGGGCGCCGGCCAGGGGGGGCAGGACCCGGGAGGGTTTGACGTGACGCGCCAGCAGGCAGGTAACGGCGATAAACGGGAATACCGAAGGCAGGTAAGTGCGGTGTTCAAAAATAAGCGCCAGGCCGAGGAAAGAAGATTCGATGGCCAGGTTGGCCAGGAACCAGAGCACGGCAAAGGAAAGCAGTTTGTTTCGTCGCGCCGCCAGAACCATCAAAACAACCAGGGCCGCCAGGGCCATCAGGGCGGCCAGGGTGGTCAGGGGGCAGAGCAGCCCGGTGGACAAGGGAAAATCATAAACCAGTTGCAGCCGGGCGGGGTGGGGGAAAAACAGCAGGGACAGGTAATAGACAACCACCCGCGGTTCGGTCAGCAGCCGCTGGAGCGGGGTAAAGGATTGTTTGTCATACATGGAGAATATTTTTTCCACGGGATTTACGTCCATGTAAATAAATCCCAGCCCCAGGATCATCAGAGCGGCCGCGTACATCCACCAGCGTTGTTTGGCCAGCCAGGACCTGTCCAGGTCCTGGAAAAAATACCATTCATAAGCCAGGATTATAACCGGCAGGGTGGCGGCGGTCTCCTTGGAGGTCAGTCCCAGAAAAGCTGCCGCGAGACAAAGGGTAAAAAGGATTGTCGCCGGAATACCGCCGGAACCTTTTTGCTGGAGAACCCTGGCCTGGATATAACAGCTCAAAGACAACAGATAGAAGAAGGTGGCCAGGGCGTTCATGCGCTGGACAAGGTAGGTTATTGACTGAACGTGAAGAGGGTTGACCAGCCAGAGCAGGGCCGCCAGCAAGGGTACCGTCACGGGAGCAGGCCGGTCCGTCCCTAAAAGCCGCAGGGTCTGCCGGGTGACAACAAAAACAAGCAGGGCGGTGGCCAGATGAATCAGCAGGTTGACCAGGTGGTATCCCAATACCCGGTATTCACCGACATGGTAATTCAGACCAAAGGTCAGGTAGGCAAAAGGGCGATTGGCTGAATGGCTTTTGAAAGTTTCCCTGACTTCGCCGGGCGTGATAGCCTTCATCCGGATGTGGGGATTTTCAACGATTTGCTTGATATCGTCAAAAACAAACGGGGCCTGCAGGGAATCGGCGTAACTCAACCAGCCGATGATGCCGATCAGCAGCATTACCGGAATGAAATAAAGCCAGGATATCTTATGTCTGAGTAGCCGCATGGGTTATCGTCAATTTTTATGTTTAAGATTTTGTCATGATAGCCCAGGTCAATAATCGCCCGCAAGCTTTTCGTTGGTTCCTTTTCGTTCGCTTTTCGGTGGTTATTCGGCCCGCTCCAGCCGGACCAGGCTGGCCCGGGTCCTGGCGACGCGGGGATGATGGCGGCCAAGATGCTTTTCCAGGACGCCCAGGGCTTTTTTAAAATAAATTTCGGCCTGGTCGGTGTCCCCCAGGCCCTGGCTGGCCATGCCCAGGTTGTTGTAAATTTCGGCTGTGCCGGGATGTTCCGGGCCCAGAAGGGCCAGCCGGGCGTCCAGGGCCCGGCGGCAGAAAATCATGGCTTGCTCATAATCACCGGCCCGGCCGTGGAGAACTCCGAGGTTGTTGTACACGGCGGCTGTCCGCAGGTCGTGCCGGCCGAAATGCCGCTGATAAATCGACAGGGCCTGGTAATAAGCCGCGGCCGCTTTTTCAAGATTACCCTGCCGGTCATGGGCCACCCCCAGGTTACTGTAAGACTTGGCGGTTTCCGGGTGGTTCGGGCCCAGTCGGTTTTTTTTGATGGCCAGGGCCTGCTGGTACTGCCGGACGGCTTCGGCCTGCCGGCCCCGGGAAGATAAGGCCAGGCCCAGGTTGTGGCGCGGCCAGGCCAGGTTGGGAGATTTGCGGACGGTGTCCTGCCAGAGAAACAGGTCGTTTTGCCAGAGCAGGTTGCGTTGAAAAGTCCACATTCCGCCGACCAGGATGACAAGGCCGGCCGCCATGAAGGCCGTCCGGCCCGGCCGTCCGGAAACCGGCAGCAGGCCGGCCAGGGCGATGAACAAGAACACCGAGGGCAGGTAGAGGCGGTAGCTGCACATCAGTTCCAGTCCCATGACCGAAGATTCCGGGAGCAGGTTGATCAGAAACCAGAACACGGCAAAAGCCGCCAGCCGATGCGATTTTATCAGCCGAAATCCGGCGGCAACCAGGCCCGCCAGGGCGGCCAGGGCCGGCAGGGTGGTGGCCGGCATGGTCAGGGCGGTGGTCAGGGGAAAATCATAGTCCAGGCTGAGCCGGCCGGGGTGGGGCCAGACCAGCAAAGACAGGTAATACAGGATGACGCCGGGTTCGGTCAGCAGCCGCTGACCAAGGGTGAAGGGCTTGTCGGCGTAGCTGAGCAGCATCGCGGCCAGGGGTGAACCGTCCAGAAGCAGCAGAGTCAGGCCGGCCACGGCCGCCACGGCCAAGGCCAGCCAGCCCAGGCGTCTCTTCAGCCAGGCCGGGTCGGCCTCCTGAAAAAAGAACCATTCGTAAATAAACAGCGTCAGCGGCAGGGTCACGGCTGATTGCTTGGAACCAATGGCCAGCAGGCCGGACACAGCACATCCGGCCAGCAGCAGCGCCACCGGGCCTCGTCGGCCCGGGCCGGCGGAACGATTCTGCCGGGCTTTGATATATAAAAAAAAGGCCAGCATATAGAACAGGGCCGCCAGTGAATTCATGCGCTGCCAGATGTAGGTGACCGACTGGACCTGTAGGGGATGAACCAGCCAGAGCAGGGCGGCGGTGGCCGCCCTGCTCTGGCTGGCTCACCCCCTACAGGTCCAGTCGATCACCTACATCTGGCAGCGCATGAATTCACTGGCGGCCCTGTTCTACATGCTGGCCTTTTTTTTATATATCAAAGCCCGGCAGAATCGTTCC
>JAWOCW010000190.1:0-3443 GCA_046483615.1 Desulfosudaceae bacterium | reverse complement strand
TTTCTCGATGACAGTCAGCCCAATGTCGATGCCGCCAATGCCTGCGGCCTGAGGGCCTTCCGCGTTTCCGGGGTGGATGGCGTTCGCCGGGCCCTGAACGCCCTCGAGCTTTTGTGAGTTGGCTGTTGCCTTGTCTTTATTTTTCGGAAGCCGGCCCCTCCCCTGAAAAATCGATCTGCAATTGCCGGTTGGGGTCATGAGCCAGGTAAATGGTCTGCGTCGGAAAGGCGAATTCAATGCCTTCAGCTTCAAAGGCCCGCATGATTTTCAGGTTAACCTCTTCCCCGAATTTACAGAACGCCCAGTAGTCGTTGGGATGATACCAGTAGATCATCAACAGGTTCAGGGAAGCGTCGTTAAATTCGGTAAAATAGACGCGGGGCGGAAAGTCTTCCGCCATACCTTCATGATTGTCCAGAATGCCGCGCACGATTTCCAGGGCCCGTTCAATCTTATCCGGCGGCGTGTCGTAGGTAATGGTAAGGTTGGTCAGCCGCCGGATGTGGGGCCGTTTGGCGATATTTTCCACGTTGGTGCTGGCGATTTTTTCATTAGGCACGGTCACCAGGTGACCGGTCAGGGTCCTCAGGCGGGTCGACCGGAATCCAATCTGTTCTACCACGCCGTCCTTGCCGTCCACGACCACCCGTTCACCCAGGCCAAAAGGCTTGTCCATCATGATCATGAATCCGGCGAACAGATTTTTCAGGGTATCCTGGGAGGCCAGGGCCAGGGCCAGGCCTCCGATGCCGAGCCCGGCCAGCAGGGCGCTCAAGGGTTTTCCGGAAACAGCCTGGATCATCACGATGGCGCCGATAATAATTACGGTAACGCGGCTGAGCAGATAAATGATATGGACGAAATTATCGTCAAAGAGGTTGTCTTCCTTTTTGACAAATTGTTTGAGGCGGTATCGCAGGAGATCGATGAGCAGGTAGGCGCATAAGAACAGCGCCATGATAGTCAGGACAAGAGTCAGCACGGCCGAGATGTCACCGGCTGCCCGGAATGGCAGGGGTAATATTTTAGAGACCAGGTAAATAGTGGCGCCGAGGAGCAGCAGCCGGAGCGGCCAGAGAAAGGCCCGCAGCAACAGTCGCAGTCGTTCGGATTCGGCGGATTGGTGGTGGGCCAGGGTAATGGCGGTATTAAAGCGGCTGATCAGCCTGGTTATAAAAAAAAGTGTCAGCATCGCCAGGACCGTCAGGCCGTACTGCCACCAGAAAAAGGCGTCGCCGCCGGGTGATAAGAATGTCTGCCGGGGCATCGCCACCAGCCCGGCCAGGCCGATCAGGGCGGTCAGCAGGATCAGTCGCTTGATCCGGTTGTAATCCGAGTCCGGAAAAGGCTGGCGGAGGCCCTCCGGCAGGGCGTTGATCATCCGGCTCAGGACGGACAGGCCGTAGGCGATCAAGACCAGGGCCGCCAGGGCCATCAAAATATTTTCCATGTCTCTGGCGGTTATGGTGAACTGTTCGGGCAAGTTCAGCGGCAGGCGGGCGAAGCGGATCAGCAAGGCCACTACCACGAGGCGAATCGGCACCCGGATCAGATTCAGACGCCAGATTTCCGGCCGGGCCTGTTTGGTCCGGGTGGCGCGGATCCAGCCGCGGATATATGACAGCAGCACTTCCATGACCATAATCCCGGTCACCAGCACAACCAGCGCCAGGATCCATTGGGCGGTATCGTTTAAAGAGAGCAGCCGCTCAATCGTTTTTGTCGTAAAGGTTATCATCCCGGTTTCCCCCGCGTGTTGAATAAAAGAATTATAAATAGTATAACAAAAAAATAATAAATCCGGCAATGAATCCGGAATAAGAACCAGACCCGGTTAATATCAATTTGTAGAAAATTTTTACCCGTCTGATTCAGGCGACAGGCGAGGCGACAGTCGATCGGAGTTGAGCATGTTTTTTGAGACCGCCGGCATAACGGTTGCTCCCTGGGTACCGCCGCTGGTGGCCTTTGTGATTTCTTTTTTCACCTCCATGGGCGGTGTCTCGGGGGCCTTCCTGCTGCTGCCCTTCCAGATGTCGGTGCTGGGTTATACCGCTCCCTCGGTCAGTGCCACCAACCAATTGTTTAATATCGTGGCCATTCCCAGCGGGGTTTATCGCTATATCAGGGAAGGCCGGATGGTCTGGCCGCTGACTCTGATAGTTGTCGCCGGCACCCTGCCGGGTGTTTTCATGGGGGCGGTGGCGCGGGTGGCGTATTTGCCGGATCCGTCTCATTTCAAACTTTTTGCCGCCCTCGTCCTTTTTTATATCGGTTTGAAAATGGTCCGGGATCTGTTGAAAAAGCCGGATCAAAACAACCAGGCAGCCGGCAGCGAAAAACGCTTTTTGGAGACGACTCGCTCCCGTGACCGGAACAGCGACCAGGCGGCCGGGTCCGGCCGAACCGTTTCGCCGGTCAGGGTGACCCATTTCAATTTAAGACGGATGGGTTACACCTTTTACGAGGAGAGGTTTGACGTTTCCTTCTGGGGCATTTTCACGCTCAGCTTTATTGTCGGCATAGTCGGCGGCGTATACGGTATCGGCGGCGGCTCCATCATCGCCCCCTTTTTCGTGACCTTTTTCGGTTTGCCGGTTTATACCGTGGCCGGGCCGGCCCTGATGGGAACTTTTATCACCTCCATCGCCGGGGTCGTCTTTTACCAGGTTATCGCCCCGTTCTATCCCGATCTGTCCGTGGCCCCGGACTGGCTGCTGGGAATTCTGTTCGGTCTCGGCGGTATGGCCGGGATGTATCTGGGCGCCCGTTTTCAGAAATTCGTACCGGCCCGGGTCATCAAATGGATGCTGGCCGTGATCATAGTGTTCACCGCCGTAAAATACGCGGCCGCCTTTGCCTGGTGACGGCTACGGTGAAGGTCCGGGCGCAGAAGTTCGGTCTCCGGATTGATTCCCGGGCCGGTTTACGGCCTGATATCGGGCCGATGGCCGGGTTGCGCTGAAAAGATCGGGTTGGCTGTATTCTGATAAACAATCGGCAGCATTGAATCGCTTGGTAACAACGCCGTTTCAACGAGCAAGGCGGCGGCGGGAGAAGGGAAGGCGATTATGGCGGGCATTACTCTGTTTACCGGCAACCGGCTGGAGCATCTGGCCACGGCGCTGGCCGAACAATGGCGCCGGCAACCCCTGCCGCCCCTGACCAGGGAGGTGGTCATGGTTCAGAGCCGGGGTATGGAGCGCTGGCTGAACCTGCAAATGGCCGACCACCTCAATGTCTGCGCCAACCTGGAGTGTGTTTTTCCCCGATCTTTTGTCACCACCCTTTTTCAAACGGCCCTGGCCGCCCCTGACGCGGATCTGTTTTGCGCCGAATCCCTGACCTGGACGATTTTAAAGGTGCTGCCGGAAGTCATCGACACCCCGCCCCTGGCACCCCTGCGCCGTTACCTGGATCATGACGCCGACGGTCTGAAGCGT
>JAWOCW010000158.1:0-13226 GCA_046483615.1 Desulfosudaceae bacterium | reverse complement strand
ATTGTCGCGTATCGCATGGAAGCCTCCTTATGAATTCTGGTTGCAAAAGATGGTATAAAATTATAATATAAAAATATAGTATTTGTGAAAAATCTGAAAATATTACGGCCAGCCACTGCCTCTTGTGTCAACACGGCGGCCGACCAGCTACCAATGGCTCTGTTGGGCTCCGGATTGTTTGTTGAATCTGTTAGTCTGCCATTTTTTTGGCAACGCTTCCAATAATTTGATGTTTGGCATTCAACCAGAAGGGGGGACGGCTATGATTAAACAAAAGCTTTTAATCGCGGCTGTGGTAATGCTCGCGGGGCTGGTCGCCGTCAGTTCGACAACGGCCGAGGAAGGAGTCACCGACACCGAAATCCATATTGGTCAGACCGGTCCCTTGAGCGGACCGGCCCGTATCTGGGGCGGCACGGTCAAGGGCGCTGCCCTGCGGTTTAAGATGGCCAATGAGGCCGGTGGTATCCATGGCCGTAAAATCATTCATCATACTTATGATGACGCTTACAACCCGGCCCGGACCAAGGCCGGCGTCAAGCGTCTGCAGGAGAGTATCGGCATGTTCGCCTGGTTAGGCGGAGTCGGCACTTCCAACGGACTGGCCGTCATGGACTATCTGGTGCAGCGGCAGATCCCCTGGGTGGGGCCTTTTTCCGGTTCAGACGTCTGGTATGATCCGCCCCGGAAAAGTGTCTTCTCGCTGTACCCGCCTTACAAGTTTGAGGCTGAGACCCTGTGTGAATATGCCATCAGCGAGCAAGGCCATAAGAACATCGCCATTGTTTACCAGGATGACGGTTATGGCCGCAACGGGTTGGCCGGCGCGGAGAAAGCGGTTAAGAAATATAATCTGAATCTGGCGGCCGCGGTTCCGGTGGGGCGGAGTGATATTGATTTTTCTTCGGTGGTGGTGCGGCTTAAAAACGCGGAAGCCGAGGCGGTGCTGCTCTGGATCAGTCCCTTCAGCGCCCTGCGGCTTTTGAAGGTGGCCCAGCAGGCCGGGCTTACGCCGCAATGGATGACTTCCAGCAGCCTGTCATCTTTTTCAACCTTCTATCCGCTCAGTCACGGTCTGGTTAAAGGTTTGATCTCGGTCAACTATACCACTTTTGATAAGAAAATCGTCGATAATTTTAAGACGGCGCAAAAAAAACTGGCGCCGGAGGACAACTGGGATACCACTTATGGCGCCGGTATAGGCTATGCGGATTGTATGGTGGAGGCCCTGGAGCGGTGCGGACGGAATCTTACCCGCGAGCGGTTCATACGGGCGCTGGAGGGGATAAAAGGATATCAGAGCATGGGGCCGGCCATCACATTCGCTTCTTATGACCCGGATGATCCCCTGTGCCGGTTGGGCGCCCGGGCTATTTATCTGCAGCAATGCCTGGAAGGTGGCCAAGCCAGGATATTGACCGATTGGATAAAAATGAACCCCAATTAAAGGCTTTTAAAGTTTTTAAAAAACAAAGAGATAATTATCCATCGGGAAATTGAACAGGATCAATTCAGGTGGCATAAGCTGGTTTTAATTTTTTCATGAAAGGAGCAGAGCAAATGATAAAGATTCAGACAAATATTAGGGTAAATGCTCGATCAAGAAGAGTGTTGGTGACAGTCCTGGTTATAATGACCGGACTGATTATGATTGGAGCGGGCTGCGCCACCGCGCCACCGACACCCCCCTCGTCAGGGCGGGAACCGGTGGTGATGACGCGGCCAGAGACCATCCGGCTGGGGGTGGCCCGCCTGGTCAACGCCACCGATATTATTATAACCGGCTATCGTTTTGAGCCTCAGGATTCGGTCTTTATCAGGATGACCCCGGTGGACGGGGAATTAGAAGGGGAATCCGGACTGATCATCGCCGACGCCGTAGTGGACGAAACCGGCCATTTTAAAACCGAAGTGGAGAAGCTGGTTAAAATTACAGATTTTCTGCGGGCTGATATAGCCCTGAACGAAGATATGGAAAACTATATTATTATTGATGGTCCTCCCATTCCCGTGGGCACCTACCGGCTTGTCGCCGAGAGTATGGAGTCCGGAAAAACCGCCTCCTGCCTTTTGGAAGTCAAGGGGCCTTCCTGGGGGGATCGCTTCAAGGATTGGCTGGGCAGGCGCCTGGGTAAAATTGAAAAGCGGTAAGCCGGAATCTCCCGGTCTTTGATTTATGGCCGGGCAATCAGTTAATTCGGGTTGTTGATCGGAGTCAATTCTCATTTCCGGGATACGGCCGGAATATTTCCGGTTGTCCCTCAATGCCCGGATAAGGTGGTGAAGGCGATGGTTAAAAAAATATTATTAACGGTGGTGGTGGGGTTGCTGGCAGTGTTTGTCACCGTAAGCGTGACGCCGGCTGAAGAGGGTGTCACTGACACCGAAATCCATATCGGACAGACCGGGCCTTTGAGTGGCCCGGCCAGTATATGGGGCGGCACGGTCAAGGGGGCTGCCCTGCGGTTTAAAATGGTCAATGAGGCCGGCGGTATTCATGGTCGCGAAATAGTTCATCACACTTATGATGACGCTTATAACCCCGCCAAGACCAAGGCCGGCGTCAAGCGGCTTCAGGAGAGTATCGGCATGTTCGCCTGGCTCGGCGGAGTCGGCACTTCCAACGGACTGGCCGTTATGGACTACCTGGTGCAGCGGCAGATCCCCTGGGTGGGACCCTTTTCCGGGTCAGATGACTGGTATAATCCACCCCGGAAAAACGTGTTCGCGATTTATCCGCCTTACCGGTTTGAAGCGGAAAGTCTGTGTGACTATGCCATCAGCAAGCAGGGTAAAAAGAATATCGCCGTGGTCTACCAGGATGACGGCTATGGCCACGGCGGGCTGGAAGGCGCCCGGAAAGCCATGGATAAATACAGCATGGATCTGGTGGCCGAGATCCCGGTGGGACGGGAAGATGTTGATTTTTCCAGTGTGGTGGTTCAGCTTCGAAAGGCGGAACCAGATGCCGTGCTGCTCTGGATCAGTCCTTTCAGCGCCCTGCGTTTTTTGAAAACGGCCCGGCAGGTCGGTCTTTCACCGCAATGGATGACTTCCAGCACGCTGTCTTCTTTTTCGACCTTTTATCCTCTGAGTCGCGGGCTGGTCAAAGGTTTGATCGCCGCGAATTTTGCCACTTTGAACAAAGAAGTTGTGGAGCATTACCAGGAAGCCCAGCGGCCACTCGCACCGGATGACACCTGGGATACCACTTATGTGGCCGGCCTGTTTTTTGCTGATTGCATGGTAGAAGCCCTGAAGCGGAGCGGTGAAAATCTTACCCGGGATGGTTTTATCAAGGCCTTGGAATCACTTGATGAATATGAGCATCTCGGATCTCCGATATCGTTTTCTCCTTATGATCCTGATAATCCCCGGACTCGACTGGGTCCCGGCGCCATTTATTTGCAGCAGTGCCTGGAAGGCGGTCAGACCAAGATCTTAACTAATTGGATCAAAATGGGAAAATAACCTGGCCGGGCCGGGTATCAGGCGGCGGAACCGGCCCGTGGAATGTAAAAATGGGCCGAACAGGTTAAAATTAACTTGTATTACCCGAATTTTCTGGTAACATTTTTATTTTTAAAGCTGGCTTGGAATAAAGGCCTGTTTTTGATTTATGATTATCAGGCCTTTATTTTTTATTATGAAATACAACAGGTTAGGCAAAGGAGGAATTTCTTATGAAAACGTTGGTGGGCGGCGCGATCGCAGCCGTAATCGGTATTATTTTCCTGGCAATATGGTTCGGGGCGTTTTTGCAGCTTCTGGCCGGCATCCTGCCATTGGTGCTGTTGCTGGGCGGATGCCTGGCCTTGTATCTGGGCTTTGACGAATTAAAGGATACCTGGAAGAATGAAGGAGCGGCAGCGGCCACTGATATGGATCAGAGCCCGGCAGCTTCTGAAACCAAGGAATCAAAGGAATAATCACAAAGCCTGCCTTTGATCAAGACATACCGAATCAGCCCGCGTCAATGGCGCGGGCTTTTTTTATGGCGGCAGTGGCCAGTTGATCGGCCTTTTCATTTTCGATCTGGCCGGCATGGCCTTTGACTTTAATCAGCCGCAGGTCCTTGAAGCCGGCCATGGTCTTTCGGATGCTTTCGATCAGCTCTTTGTTCTTGCGGGCCTGCCAGCCTTTGACCAGAACGCCGAAAGCGTAACCGCTGTCGGTGAAAACCCGGACCGGCATCTGCCTGTTTTTGATTTCCAGAAGCCCGGCCTGGATGGCTTTGAGTTCGGCGATATTATTGGTGGCCGGCCCGATATACCGGGAGATGCTCTTTTCGTTTTCCTTGTAAATCAGATGCACGCCGATGCCTGATGGACCGGGATTGCCGGAAGAGGCCCCATCGGTAAAAACCAGGATGGTTTCAGGTGGCAGATCGGCTTTGATGGCCTCCAGGGATTGATTCTCCTGCCCCGGCGAGGACGGCCCGGCCCCTCCTTTTTTGGGTCTTTTGGGTGATTTTTTTTTCAAGTGGTTGACGGAAGTGATGTTGGCTTCATGAACCCGGTACTCGTAGTCGTGATCCAGCTGGTATTTTATCAGTACCTTGCCGTTTTTTTTAAGCGGTTGGCCCTGTTCGTCCACGGCCATCCAGACCTTGTTGTTTTTAAAGGCCATTCGTTTCCAGTCGGCTGGTTGCTGGGTCAAGGCCGGTGCCTCCTGTTTCGATATTAGGCCGGACATTTCATGAAATATCCGGGTTAGCCCGGACATTTTCGAAAAAGGTCCGGGTCAGAGATATAGCCGGAACGGCCGGCAGTTGGTTTTAAACCTGGCCAGGTCGTCTTCCCAGGACTCCTCGAGGCTGCCGATCGATTCTCCCGCTTCCAGTTTTTTTCTGACGGAAGCATCCCCGAGAATAAGGTCGATGGGCAGTTTCTCGTATTCATATTCGTAGGGCGGCTGCCGCCAGGCAAAATCAGCGGGATAGAGCCGCCTGATCGTTTGCAGGAGCCTCAGCGAGGTGGACCAGGGACGGTATTCATCCGGATTGAGGAGGTGTATCTGAAATCCCCGGCAGGGCTGTCCCCGCCATTTGTTCCAGGTCGGTTCGAAAACCGCCGGCCGCAGCACCGCCCCGGGAATTACGGCCAGGTCTTCCGCGGCCGCCGTCCGGTGCGGGTCAATAAAGGGCGCGCCGAACAGTTCAAAAGGCTGAGTGGTGCCCCTTCCTTCGGAAATATTGGTGCCTTCCCAGATAACCTGGCCCGGATAGACCAGGGCCGAAACGGGGGTGGGCAGGTTCGGTGACGGGGCCACCCAGGGCAGGCCGGTATCGGCAAAAAACATGGATCGTTCCCAGTTTCGCATGGAGATAACGTCCAGCCGGCAGTTGATATTAAACCAATCGTTGAAGAGCAGGCCCAGCTCGCCGATGGTCAAACCGTGCCGCATGGGAATCGGATAACGGCCGACAAAAGAGGCGTATTCCGGGACCAGCAGGTTACCTTCCAGGTCAACGCCGTTGACGGGATTGGGCCGGTCCAGAATGACTACCCTCAGGTCGTGTCGGGCGGCTGCTTCCAGGCAGTAGGCCATGGTATAAATAAAGGTATAGACCCGGGTGCCGACATCCTGCAAGTCGATGATAAGGGTGTCGATATCGGCCAGCATTTTTTCCGTGGGCCAGCGGGTTTGGCCGTACAGGCTGTAGACCGGAATCCCCAGGACCGGATCTTCGGTATCGCCGGAGGTAATCATGTTGTCCTGCTTTTCGGCAAAAAAACCGTGCTGGGGCGACAACAGGGTGGTGAGCCGGCCGGGAAATATATCGTTAAGAATGTAGGCGGTATGCCGCAGGCGGCGGTCGACCGAGGCCGGGTTGGCCAGAAGTCCCAGTCTTTTGCCGAGGAGCCATTTGCCCGGCTTGCTTGCCAGTCGTTCTATGCCGGTGAGTGTTCGCATTCGCAGGATATTGTCTGGGTACGATAAAACAGTTGAAACCTGTTTTGCATGAGATTATAGTCTATTGGTGATTTATCACAGTGGCCTTAAAAAAGGTAGTAAAAAAACAACCGGCCGGCGGGGAGGCTGCTGCCCCTTCAACCTGGCCGTGACTTTAAACCGGAAAAGGTAATTATGGACATCAATCCGCCTGATTTTGTCATGTCGGTCCAGCCCTACGCGCCGGGAAAACCGATCGAGGAGTTAAAGCGGGAGTATGGCATCGCGGATGTCATCAAGCTGGCTTCAAATGAAAATCCGCTGGGGCCGTCCCCGCTGGCGGTGCAGGCCATGCAGGAGGCGGTCGCCGCCCTCCACCGATATCCGGACGGCAGCGGCTATTATCTGGTTAAGAAATTGGCTGATATTCTGAAGGTGGCCCCGGCCAACATCGTTCTGGGCAACGGTTCCGATGAAATTATCGGCATGCTGGGCCGGGCCCTGTTGCGGGCCGGTGATGAAGTCATCATGAACGATCCTTCCTTTTCGATGTACGCCATCATGGCCCGCCTTTCCGAGGCGGTTCCCGTGTCGGTGCCCTTGACATCGCTGGCGGTAGACCTTGATCGGATCAAGGCCGCCGTGACTCCCCGGACCAGGATGATTTTTCTGACTAATCCCCATAATCCCACCGGCAGTGCCTTGACCGACGATCAGCTGGAGTCATTTCTCCGGGACATCCCCGCCAACGTGCTGGTGGTAGTGGATGAAGCTTATGCCGAGTTCGCCGGTGAGGGCTGCTGCGCGGACAGCCGGCGTTTTTTTGACAACCAGCGGCTGCTGGTGACCCTGCGCACTTTTTCCAAGGCCTATGGCCTGGCCGGCCTCCGGGTGGGTTACGGTATCATGCCGGAAGAGTTGGCCGGATTTTTGAATCGCGTCCGGCAGCCCTTTAACGTCAACTCCCTGGCCCAGGCGGCAGCGCTGGCCGCCCTGGATGACAATGAATTTTTAGCCTTAACCCGGCAGATGGTGCGGCAGGGCCTGGATTACCTGACCGCCTCCCTGGAGGAAATGGGTATTGCCTGTTTCCCGACCCAGGCCAATTTTCTGCTGATCGACGTCAAGACCGACGCCGACCAGATTTTTGAAAAACTTCTGGAACAGGGCGTGATCGTCAGATCCATGGTCTCGTATGGTTATCCTGATTATCTGCGGATTACCGCCGGCCTGCCCCTTGAAAACGAGCGATTCGTGGAAGCGTTGCGAAAGGTCCTCTCATGAAGGAGATGCTGATCACCATAGACGGTCCGGCTGGAGCCGGTAAAACGACCGTAAGCCGGAAGCTGGCAGACCGTCTCAATTATCGTTACGTGGATACCGGAGCGTTATACCGGGGGGTGGCCCTGGCCGCTTTGAACAAGGGGGTGGACGCCTCTGATGACGAAGGGCTGGCCGCTCTTTGCGCCGATCTGGAGCTGCGCTTCGTGAACACTGCCGACGGCACCCGCCTGCTGGCCAACGAGGTTGATATCAGCGATCAGATCAGAACCATGGAAATCAGCATGCTGGCCTCGACCGTGTCAGCCCGGCCCCTGGTCAGGGAATTTTTGCTGCATCAGCAACGTCGGCTGGGAAAAGAAAAACGAGTCGTCTTTGAAGGCCGGGATATGGGCACGGTGGTTTTTCCTGAAGCCGAGGCGAAATTTTTCCTGGAGGCCTCGGTTGCCGAACGGGCCCGCCGCAGGTATGCCGAGTTACCCCCTGGCAGTGATTTGACCCTGGAGCAGGTCACGGCCGATATCAGCCGCCGGGATGATCAGGATCGTAACCGTTCTCACGCCCCGTTGAAGCCGGCTCCTGGAGCTATTCTCATAGACTCCACGGATAAGTCGGTCTCAGCGGTTGTGGAAGAGATGCTGGCCAGCCTGAAAACATTGTGATGGCGGCCGGGTCAAACATTCCCTGTCCCGGTTCCGGCCATCAAGGTCGGGCCGTATCTCAACCGGAGATCTCAACCGGATATTTCACGAGTCGCGGGGAAGGCATCATTATTTAATTAAAAGGTGCTTTTTTATTTGCCTTTTGGATGTATTGTTGTTAGCCTGC
The DNA here is from genome assembly GCA_046483615.1 of Desulfosudaceae bacterium. Classification (GTDB taxonomy): domain Bacteria; phylum Desulfobacterota; class Desulfobacteria; order Desulfobacterales; family Desulfosudaceae; genus CAYTQK01. The sequence goes on along the minus strand of JAWOCW010000158.1, from coordinate 5,222 downwards.
AAAAATTATTTTTGCTTTCTATAAGCTTTCGGGCTTATGTAAGCGAATAAAATACGCTAAGGGGGTTTTTTTAAATGACAGAAAACGAAACACTTAACGATGTAAAAGAGATGGACGAAACACGGACGGACGAGATGGAAGCGGTGGATGATACCGCCGAAGAAGGCATGGAAGACATGGAGCAATTGCTGTCCATGTACGAAAACAGCCTTAAGCAGTTTGCCGAAGGCGAGGTTGTGGTCGGAAAAATTGTCGCCATGGATCGGGATTATGTTCTGGTCGATATTGGTTACAAATCGGAAGGTCAGATCAGAACCAGCGAATTCAAGAACGAAAAAGGCGAGTTGGATATCAACGTCGGCGATGACGTCGAGGTGATGATTGAATACTGGGATGAGGAAAACGAAACCCTGGTATTATCCAAGGAAAAAGCCGTCAAGGTCAAGGTCTGGGAAGCCATTAAAGAGACCTATGACAATGATGGCGTTATCGATGGGGTCATCGTCAGCCGCGTCAAGGGTGGTTTTTCCGTGGATGTCGGGCTGCAGGCTTTTTTGCCCGGATCCCAGGCTGATCTTCGCCCGATTCGCAATTTTGATGAAATGGTGGGGCAGACCTATCAATTCAAGATATTGAAATATAACCGCCGGCGGAACAATATTGTGTTATCCCGACGGGTTCTGCTGGAAGCCGACCTGGAAGCCAAACGGACCGAGGTCCTGGCGAATATCGCCGAGGGTCAGGTGGTCGAGGGCATTGTCAAAAACATTACCGAATACGGTGTTTTTGTTGATCTGGGCGGAGTCGACGGCCTGCTGCATATCACCGATATCTCCTGGGGTCGGGTCAGGCATCCGGCGGAGATGTTTTCCATCGGCGACAACATTACCCTGAAGGTGCTTTCCTTTGATCTGGACAAGAAGAAAATTTCCCTGGGCATGAAACAGCTGACGCCGGATCCCTGGACTCTGGTCAGCGATACTTACCCGGTGGGAACCAGGGTGACCGGTAAGGTCGTCAGCATCACCAATTACGGTATTTTTATTGAGTTGCAAGAAGGCGTTGAAGGGCTTATTCACGTTTCAGAGATATCCTGGACCCGGAAAATACGTCATCCTTCCCGCGTGGTTAACGTCGGCGAGGAAGTCGAAGCGGTCGTTCTCGATCTGCAGCCGGAAAACCGGCGCATCTCCCTGGGCATGAAGCAGGTTGAACCCAATCCCTGGGAAGTTATCAGGGAAAAGTACCCGGTTGGCACGGTCATTGAGGGTCGCATCAAGAATATTACCGACTTTGGTCTGTTTATCGGCATTGACGATGATATCGACGGGCTGGTTCATATTTCCGACATTTCCTGGACGCGCCGTATCAAGCATCCCTCGGAAGTATATAAAAAGGGAGATGTGGTTCAGGCGGTTGTTCTGGAGATCGACAAGAACAACGAACGATTTTCCATGGGCATTAAACAGCTCGGCGAAGATCCCTGGGAGAGCGTCAAGGTGCGGTATCCTATCGGCACCAAGATATCCGGAATTGTCACCAATGTGACTGATTTCGGTATTTTCGTAGAGCTGGAAGAAGGCATCGAAGGCCTGGTTCATGTTTCGGAAGTCAGTACCGAACGGATCAAGACTCCGGTAGGCCAGTATGAAGTCGGTGATGAGCTGACGGCCCGGGTCATGAACGTCAATGTCGAGGAGAGGAAAATCGGTCTGTCCATCAAGCGCCTGGAAACCGATGATGATAAAAGCCTGCTTCAGGATTACATGGATCATTCCAAGCCGGCCACTTCGGCCTTTGGTGAACTGTTGCGGGAAAATCTCCAGGACGAATTGAAAAACGAGCAATCAGCCCGTGAAGATCAGGCCGGGAGCGAATCGGCGGCGGCTTCCTCCGCTGAAGCACCGGAGGAAGAAGATTCCCCGGCGGATGAAAAAGCGTCCGGCCAGGAGTCTCCGGAACAGGAAAATTCCGAAGAGGACGCTTCCGATGAGAAAAACCCCGACGAAGAGGACCGGGCTGACTGATAGTTGTAAGGCCTGTCTCCGATTTGCCGTGGCGTCAGGTGTCCCCGCCCCCGGTAACCGTACGCGGCATAAACGGTTGCCGGGGGTTTTTTATTGAGACCGGTCATCTCGCGAAAAAACCGGCGGCCCGGATATTTAACGAGACCTTTTATTCTAATTACAGGTGAAATCATGTTTGCCAGAAGACATCCTTTTCTTTTTTTCTTTCTCAGCCTGACCGGCATGACCCTGGTTTTTGTTACCATTATCACCCTGCTGGTTACCTGGCCATCCGACAAGACCGCCGGTTTTGACCGGGGCGAAAAAGTCGGGGTGGTGGAGATCAACGGCGTCATCATCGAATCCAGGCAGATTCTTCAGCAGCTGAAAACCTTTCGGGAGTCAGCCGGTATCAAGGCCGTGGTGGTGCGGATTAACTCTCCGGGGGGCGCGGTCGGTCCTTCCCAGGAGATATACCGGGAGATTGCCAAAACGATTGAGAAAAAAAAGGTGGTGGCATCCCTGGCCTCGGTGGCCGCTTCCGGAGGTTATTACATCGCTTCGGCAGCGAACGATATCGTGGCCAACCCCGGAACCATTACCGGCAGTATCGGGGTGATCATGAGCTATACCAATCTGGAAGAGCTTTTTGAGAAACTCGGACTTTCGCCGGTGGTGGTCAAGAGCGGACAGTACAAGGATATCGCTTCGCCCATGCGGACCATGAAGCCGGACGAAAAAGAGATTCTGCAGGCGTTTGCCGAAGATATCCATCGGCAGTTTGTAGAAGATGTCGCCACCGGGCGGGATATGTCGGTTGAGGAAGTGTCCCGTCTGGCGGATGGCCGCATTTATACCGGTAGCAGGGCCAGGGAGCTGGGGCTCATCGATCGGTTCGGCAATCTGGAAGACGCCATTGACCTGGCCGGTCAACTGGGCGGTATTGAGGGTAAGGTGACGGCCGTTTATCCCCCGAAAAAGGATAAATTTTCCCTGCTGGAATTGCTGCTGGGATCTTCGGCCAAAAACCTCGTCCAGCAGCTGATCGCCGGCCAGGGATTTTCGCAGGGCTTATCCGGAAACATTTCCGGGGGCTATCTTTATCAGCCCGGCCGTTGAGAGTCCTATCCCGGAGGTCAGAAGGAGACGATCCCTTCCCGGCCGGGTCAGGTTACCGGAACAGGCTGATGTCCCCCAAGCCCTCCCTGATTATTTCCGGTTCATCGCCTGTCAGGGAAATAATACTGGAAGGTTGCGAGGGCACCGGGCCGCCGTCAATAACGATATCCACCTGATGCCCGTAGTGTTCTTCGATAAAGGTGGGGTCATCCAGCACCGTCTTGTCCGGGCTGGTGGCGCTGGTGGATATGATGGGGTTGCCCAGTTCGCGGACCAGCTCAATGCAGATCCGGTGGTCCGGTACCCGGATGCCGGCGGTTTTGCGTTGTGATACCATGATTTTGGGAAGCGGCCGTGAGCCGTCCAGGATAAAGGTGTAGGGCCCCGGCAGCAGGCGTTTCATGGTTTTGTAGGCGTAGTTGGAGACTTTGGCGTAATAGCTGATGTTTTTCAGATCGCTGCAGATGAAGCTGAAGGGCTTGGCCTTGGTGCGCTGTTTCATGAGATATATTTTTTCCACGCTTTTTTTGTTGGTTATATCGCAACCTATGCCGTAAAAGGTATCAGTGGGATAAGCGATGAGGCCGCCTTCCCGGAGCGTGGCCACCACTTTTTTAATCAGGCGTGGTTGAGGATTGTGGGGGTTTATCTTGATGATCATTTGTTTTTCATCTTTGGCGGCTTTGTAAAAATTTCAAGATCAACAACTATCCGGGAACCAGCCGTGAATCAGCCGGGGTTAAAAGACCTGGCCGGGCCGAACCGTTGATTGCATTGCCGAATTATCAATAAATTCGATCAGAAAATAAACGACAATGGCCGGGAAGTCAAATAAAAGATTGTCAACCCGCCTAACTTTTGTTATGGGATCAAAATACATTACCATCCCCGGCCGTGAAGATTGAGCGTTTGTCCCGGCCAGAATTAGGACTGATATACCTTTCGGCGTGCGCGCTGATTGCTGCGGAGGTTTGTAAATTATGAAAATTGTTCCTGAAGAAGCTTATTCGTTCGACGACGTCATGCTTATTCCGAATTACTCGGAGGTTTTGCCGGAAGATGTCAATACCGCCACCCGTTTGACCAGAAATCTTTCCTTGAATATACCCATTATCAGCGCGGCCATGGATACGGTTACCGAGGCGGCTACGGCTATCAGCATGGCCCGGGCCGGCGGCATGGGGATTATTCACAGGAATATGAGCATCGACGATCAGGCCCGCGAAGTAGGCCGGGTAAAAAAGTCAGAAAGCGGCATGATCGTGGATCCGGTTACCACCGATCCCGACAAACCCATCAGTTCGGTGCTGGACTTGATGCGAAGCTACAATATCTCCGGGGTGCCGGTGACCCGGGCCGGTAAGCTGGTAGGCATCGTCACTAACCGGGACCTCCGGTTCGAAACCAACCTGGAGAAAAAGGTGTCCGAAATAATGACCAGTAAGAACCTGGTCACGGTTCCGGAAGGCATCTCTCTGGACGAATCCAAGGAGCTGCTGCACCAGCATAAAATTGAAAAACTGCTGGTGATGAACAAGAGCGGTGAGCTGGTGGGCCTGATCACTATGAAGGATATTGAAAAATTAAAAAAATATCCGCTCTCCTGCAAGGATAAGCTGGGGCGGCTTCGGGTCGGTGCCGCGGTCGGAGTCGGTCCGGAAACCGAACAACGGACCCAGGCCCTGTCCGACGCCGGGGTGGATGCCGTAGTTATTGATACCTCGCACGGTCATTCCCGCAACGTCATTCAAACCGTGGAAATGCTCAAGGCCGCTTTCCCTCATATCGATGTTATTGCCGGCAACGTCTGTACCGGCAAGGGAGCTGAAGATCTGATCGAAGCCGGGGTAGACGGGGTTAAAATCGGGGTCGGCCCGGGATCGATCTGCACCACCCGGGTGGTGGCCGGGGTGGGCATGCCGCAGCTGACCGCCATCATGAATTGTAAATCCATTTCCAATAAAACCGGGGTGCCCCTGATCGCCGACGGCGGCATAAAGTTTTCCGGGGATATAGCCAAGGCTCTGGCGGCCGGAGCGAATACCGTCATGCTGGGAGGGTTGTTCGCCGGAACCGAAGAAAGTCCCGGCGAGACCG
>JAWOCW010000390.1:0-7521 GCA_046483615.1 Desulfosudaceae bacterium | reverse complement strand
GATCGGGGCCACTCCGGACAGGGGGGTCAGCATGTGTCCGCCGGTTTCGGTCTGCCACCAGGTGTCGATGATGGGGCACCAGTCGCGGCCGATATGATGGTAGTACCAGCGCCAGGCTTCCGGATTGATGGGCTCTCCCACTGTTCCCAGCAGTCGCAGGCTGGACAGGTCGTGTTTTTTAACGTGGGCGTCGTCTTCCTTGGCCAGGGCCCGGATGGCGGTGGGCGCGGTATAAAATTTATTGACCCGGTATTTTTCCACGATGGCCCAGAAGCGGTCAAAGTCCGGGTAGCTGGGCACGCCTTCGAACATGACGCTGGTAAAGCCGTTGACCAGGGGGCCGTACAGAATATAGCTGTGGCCGGTTATCCAGCCGATATCGGCGGTGCACCAGAAGACCTCGTCCGGTCTCAGGTCGAATACGTATTCGGTGGTCATGGCGGCGTAGACCAGGTAGCCGCCGTGGGTGTGGACCACTCCCTTGGGCTTGCCGGTGCTGCCGCTGGTATAAAGGATGAACAGCGGATCCTCGGCGTCCATCTCTTCCGGGGGCACGTAATCGGGCAGGTCGGGGTCGGACACGAGTTCATGCCACCAGGATTCCCGGCCGGGATCCAGCTCGATGTCGGAATTGACGCGGTTGACCACGATGACGGCGTTCACCTCCGGGCATTTCTCCAGGGCGGCGTCCACGTTTTTCTTCAGGGAAACCGGCTTGCCGGAGCGGTAGCCGCCGTCGGCGGTGATAACCACCCGGGCGCCGCAGTCGATAATGCGGTTGGCGATGGCCTCGGCGCTGAAACCGCCGAAAACCACGCTGTGGATAGCCCCGATCCGGGCGCAGGCCAGCATGGCCACCGGCAGTTCAATGATCATGGGCAGGTAGATAATGACCCGGTCGCCTTTTTGGACGCCTTTGGCGCGCAGGGCCGCGGCAAAAGCGTTGACCTGCCGGTAAAGGTCACCGTAAGTATAGCTCTTGGTCTCGTTGGGATCGTCGCCTTCCCAGTAATAGGCGGTTTTATCTCCAATGGTGTCCAGGTGGCGGTCCAGGCAGTTAAAGGAGGCGTTCAGCTTGCCGCCGGCGAACCATTCGATGGTGGCTTCGTTGAAATCGTAATTAAGAACTGTCTCCCATTTTTTATCCCAGTCCAGGTAGCGTTCAGCCTGCCTGGACCAGAAGGCGTCCGGATTGTTGATTGATTCTTCGTAAAGCTGGCGGTACTCGTCCATGCCTTTGACATGGGCGGTTTTTTGAAAATCTTCCAGGTGGGCGTCATAAATTTTGGAAATGTCGGACATGGTCGCCTCCTTATCACGTTAAAAAAAACAGGCAGTCTCATAAATGAAATTTTATGATCGGCCGCCGTCGGACGAGGGCCGGTCTTCCTGATCTTCTTCATTATTGAAATAGCAGCTCAGAACCAGCATGTCATCCTCCCGCCTGGTTTTGACGGGATCAGGCAGGGTGGAGAACAGCTTTTTCATGGCCTTGTTGGACGGTTCGGTGTAAGCCACCAGCCCGGGAATGTCATTGGCCCGGGCGGCCTGGGCCAGCTTGTGTAAAATAATGGTGGCGATTTTTTTCCCCTGCCAGTGTTTGCTGACCGAAAAGGCCACCTCGGCCAGGTTGCTGGCCGGTTCCAGCATGTAGGCCCCGATGCCGATCACTTCCCCGAAACCGAAGTCGCCGGTTACCGCCAGGATGGTCAGGTTTTTGATATAATCGATTTTACACATGTCATCAATGTCGTTTCTGAAAAAGCAGGTCTTTTCCTGGAAAAAGCGCGAGATGACGTCTTTTTTGTCCAGGGTATAGAAATGTTCCTGAATGCGGCGGTCGTCAAACGGTTTGGCCGGTCGGAATTTAACGGTCTGTTTGCCGTAAATCCTGGTTTCTTCCAGGCCGGCCGGATAAACGGCGCGAAGAGACTCCCCCAGCTTGCGGTTGGCAGTGAGCAGTCCCAGCTGCTTGGCCTGGTCGAAAAGTTCTTCCCGGAAATCAGGGTGGGCCAGTGAAATCATGGCCGTGGCCCGTTCCTGGAGATTTTTGCCAAACAGGTTGACGGCTCCGTATTCGCTGACCACGTAGCCGGCGTCACCCATGGGTATGATGGTGTTACCGGTCAGGCTCGGCACGATCCGGCTGGACTGGCCGTCGACGGAGGTGCTGGGAATCAGGAGGATAGATTTGCCGACGGCCGCCGCGGCCGTGCCGCGCACAAAATCCAGGATACTGGAGACCCCGGCGAAGTAGTTGTGAGGCAGGGCGTCCACCGCCGCCTGGCCGGTCAGGTCCATTTCCTTGACCATGTTGACGCAGACCATTTTATTGTGGCGGGCGATAATGACGGGGTTGTTGACATAGTCGGCCGGAAAGAATTCCAGGGAGGGGTTGTCATGCACAAATTCATACAGGTTCCGGGTTCCCGCGGCGTTGCTGGCCACGATTTTGCCGTCGTTGAGGCCTTTATGGCGATTGGTGATGACTCCCCGGGAAACCAGGTCCATGATGCCGTCGATGACAAACTGGGTGTGCACGCCCAGGTCGTTTTTTTCGGACAGGGCCAGCAAAATGGCCTTGGGGGTGGCCCCCAGCCCGAGCTGAAAGGTGGATCCGTCTTCAATCAGGTTGGCCACCAGGCGGGCGATCTTGTGGGCGGATTCGGATTCGGGGATGTCGGCGATGGTCAGGAGCGGTTCCTCCTGCTCCACGATATAATCAACCTCGTTGACATGGATGAAGCTGTGGCCCAGTACCCGCGGCATCTGGGGATTAACCTGGACAATAACCAGGTCCGCCGAATAGGCGGCGGCCAGGCCGACGTCAACCGAAACGCCCAGGCTCATCCAGCCGAAGTCATCCGGGGGCGAGGTCTGAATAATGGCGGCGTGCAGGGGCAGCTGGTTTTTGCGGAAAAGATCCGGCACGGCCGACATGTTGATGGGCGTGATAAAGGGCTTGCTGGGGGCCAGGTGGCTGGCGTTGCCGGACCCCTGGTAGATATTCCGGATGTGAAAATTGTTAAGCTTGTTTTCATTGGCCAGGCTGGTGATAGGTGAGCTTTCCAGGCTCATTAACCGGACGATTTCCAGGTCGGAGAAATGATCGGCGTTGTCCACCAGGGCGTTGACCAGGTGCTGCGGCTCACCACAGGAGGAGCCGATGAAAACGCGTCGGCCGGATTTGAGCAGTAAAACCGCTTCTTTGGCGGTACATTGCTTCCGGACGTATTCATCTGGCCAGTAGCTGGTTTTCATGGAAAAAGTGCTTTTATGATTAAAAAAGGGCAGAATTCATCATATCTTATTTAATTAATAATATAACACAGCCCGGGCGGCCGGGGCAATATCTTTCTTGACGGCCCCGGCGGCGCCTTCTTTAAGCTGACCCTGAACTTTTACGAGCCCGGCGCGGTTTGTGACTGCTACCCGGCCTTGATTGTGTTATACTCAAGTAAAACGTTTCGGGTTTTTAAAAGTCCCTTTGTTGTTACCCAGGTTGTTGTTACTATAAAGCCCCAGAGCTTGTTGAAAAAAGCAGGTCCTGCTTTGCCTGTAAGAATGAACTCGGTGGAAGTGGTTTTTGTGAGCACCATTGGCACCTTTTGGGGAAAAGCCGGTTGCCACCGGCCGCGTTAAGAATTTCTCGCTGTCTGAGGGCGTCAGCCCGAGTTCGAGAAATTCAGCGGACGGTGGTAACCGGCCCCCAAAAGGGGCCAGGTGCGAAGAAAAACCACTTCCACCGGGACCGCTGAAATTTTATTCCGGGTAATAGTGAGCACTAATAGTGATCACTACAGGTGCTGCCATGATTATGCTGCAAATTATTCTGTTTTTCGTGCTGCTGTTTTCCTTTTTCGGTCTGGCCGGAACCTGGCATTGGGCCTGGTTCGGGAAAGGGGCGGAGCGGTCGTCCGGCCGTCCGGCTTCGCCGGGCTGGACTGTTTTCAGATGGCTGATGGTGGCACTGGTGCTGGCTGACCTGGGTGGGCTGTACCTGGTTATTTACCTGCTGTTGACCTGATTTTATTTCCGCCCGGATATTTCCTGAAATGTCCGGGATAGCATAGTGGCGGGCCGGGAGGTTCAGTCTTTTGCCGCTGAATCGCCGGTGATTTCGATCACAAGCTCTTCCAGTATGAAACGGGCGGCGGGATCTTTTTCAGAGATGGTTTTCAAGCGCCGGTCCGCCTGCCGCAAGCGGAAAAAGATCGACAGCAGGGCAGATTTTGAAAACAGGGCGGCCTTTTCAAAATTTTTGAAAATCGGGTAAGGATTGGGTGCCCCGGAGGCGAGGAGCAAATCAGCCGGCGGCTGTTTTTTCTTCGCCTTTTTTTTGGACGGAGTCGTGGTCCCGTCTTCTCCGGCCAGAAACTCGTCCCTCTTTTTGATCTGAGCAGCGGTTTCGGCATCGTATTTTTCAATGGCCGGTAAAACCTTTCGCTTAAAAGCATCAAACGGCAGGCCCTCCTGCCAGGTCGCCGGACGATCCTGATCCATGAAATCGCGGATGACCAGAAGTTTTCTGGTCTGATTCAGAATGGAGGCCAGAACTTGCAGGGGATGAATGGCTTCTTTACCGGAAAGCAGGCTTTCCAGATAAAACAGGGACTGGTGACGGTCCTGGGCGAAGACGGCATTGGTCAGGGCGTAAACAGGGTCGGTTCTGGTACGACTGGAAATATGCTTGACGTCTTCGACCGTGATAGTGTCACGCTGGCCGACATAGGTGGCCAGTTTTTCGAGATTGTTGTGGAACGTCCCCGGGTCAAAGCCGGTGGTTTCGCAGAGAGCTTTAAAGGCCTGGGGCGCCAGGGTTTTGTGCCAGCGGGCCATGACCGTCCGGGTCATTTCAGCCAGGGCCGCCTGCTGGTCTTGCCGGGCCGCCTTGGAATCGCCGCCGGCCACGGAACAGTCTATGATCTGGCCGCGTTCTTTTATGGTTTTAAAAAGTTTGCGTCGTTTGTCCACCAGATCGGTGGTTATGACCAGGTGGTTGGCGGGGGCGAATCCTTTTTCAATGGCCAGCTGCAGCGCCGCGGCCGGATCAGAGGCCGAGGGAACAGTATATTCCGCCTGGCGGCAATAATCGAGCAGAGGTTCCAGCCAGTCCTCTTGTTTGTCGGCGGCATCACTCTCAACAGCCAGAATCCGTTCTTTTTCTTCGGGACCGAGGGAGTTTATATCCAGATCCAGCAGCGCCAGCAGCTTCATCAGCACGGCCGCGGCCCGGTCCGGTTTTTCATCGGCCAGGGCGTCCTTGATCTGGCCGATCAGCTTGCTGTCATCAACTTTACTGTAAAATATCCGGGAATCGCACAATCCCACCACCCGGGGTTCAGCGTCCAGTGAAAAGGTATTGACCCGTTCGATGGCTTCATAAATATCATTTTCTGATTCATCCAGCACGTCCAGGCTGAAAGATCGATGCTCTTCCGGTACCAGCCTGTCCACCAGCTTTTGAAACGCCTGCTGACAGATGTAAGGTTCGCCGAAAATAAGGTAAACCGGGGCCGGGTCGCCGGCTGCGGCCAGAAATTCATCCAGTTTGTGGTGGGTGATAAGCGCCATTTGTCAGCCCTGACTTCGCCATTGATGAGGCATCAGTAAAAAACCACTTTCAACGAGACCGCTGAAATTTTATTTTGGACAATAGTGGTTCTGTTATGTGTTCCGGCGTTTGTCCCGCAGGTGCAGGAGAACCAGGGCCGCGGCGGCGATGGCCGCGGCGGACAGGCCGATAGCCTGCGAGGTGGACAGGCTGTCGGTCAGGATGGTTCCCCGGGGATCGCCCCGGAATATTTCAATAAAAGAACGGCTCAGGCCATATATCACCAGGTAGACCAGAAACAGACGCCCGGCAAATCTGCCGCCCAGAAACAAGGCCAGAAGCAGACCGAAAATAGCGAAATTTGACAGGCTGGAATACAACTGGGTGGGATGCAGCGGCAATCCCCGCGGCCAGGCCAGGGTATGCGGATCGGTAAAGGTGACCGCCCAGGGCAGGTCGCAGATTTTTCCGTAGCAGCAGCCCGCTGAAAAACAGCCCAGCCGACCGATGGCGTGGGCCAGGGGCGCGAACAGGGCCGCCAGATCAAGAATCGTCCCAAGGGGCAGGTCGTTTTTGCGGACATACCCCAGCACAAAAACCAGGGCGCCGAAGAAGGCCCCGAAAAAAACCAGTCCGCCGTTCCATACCTTGATGATGTTCAGGGGGTGCTCCAGAAATTCGGCCGGATTGATGATGACATACAGCAGCCGGGCGCCCACCAGCCCGGCCAGAACCCCGTAAAAACAGATGTTCATGATGTGGTCCGGGGCGATACCCTTTTTTTTAGCCAGCCAGCTGGTCACGCCCATGGCCGTCAGCAGGCCCAGGGCCACGAAAAAGCCGTAAGTGTAAATGGTCAGGCCGCCTGTTTCAAACAAAATGGGATGCATGGCTATACCGGTACTTTTTTGAATATGAGGTGGATGATAATAACGGTCATGCCGATGGAAATGGCGCTGTCCGCCACGTTAAAGGCCGGCCAGTGCGTTTGATAAAGGTAGAAATCCAGAAAATCGACGACCTCCCCGCTGCGGACCCGGTCGATCAGGTTGCCGGCGGCACCGCTGAAGATCAGGGCCAGGGCCGTTAAAAACCAGGGATATCGCCTCGGAGTCTGCCAGTACAGGTAGAGCACGAAACCGGCCGCCACCAGAGAAATGGCGATAAACAGCAGCGCCCGGATTCCCTGGCTTTGCCCGGCCATAAAACCAAAGGCGCCGCCGGGATTGTGAATCCGGGTCAGGTTGAAAAAACCCGGAATAACGGTAATGCTTTGATAAATAGACATCTGTTTGACGACGATATATTTGGTGAGCTGGTCCAGTCCCACCGTAAGAATGATTATTACGTACAGCCGGACTGTTTTGGAGGTTCGGTCGGTCATGGGCGATTCTTTCCAGACTGGTCTTTTGTTCCGGACGGTCTTTTTCAGAGTTTAGCCAGGGCCTGGCGGCAGCGGCGGCAGATGGTCGGATGCTCGGAATCGTCGCCCACCGAGGTTTCATGAATCCAGCAGCGTTCGCATTTTTCGCCGGAAGCGGGCGCCACGGCGATAACCAGTCCGTCAATTTCATCGCTGGAGTAGGCGCCGGCCGGCATGTCCCGGTCTTTTTGCAGCTTTACCTCGGAAACGATAAAAAGCTGCCGCAGTTCGTCCTGATGGGATTTTAATAATCCGGCCGTCTCCCCGGCGGCGCTCAGGGTTAACCGGGCGCTCAAAGGATGGCCGATCTCTTTTTTCTCGCGGGCGTTTTCCAGGGCTTTGGCGACTTCGCCGCGGATATGAAGCAGCTTTTCCCATTCCGCGGCCAGCCGGGGAGATTCCCATTGTTCGGCCGTTTCCGGCAGCAGGGCTAGATGAACGCTGTCCGGTCGGTCCGGGGAGGCCGGCAGGAAACGCCACAACTCTTCGGCGGTAAAAGGCAGGATCGGCGCCATCAGCCTGGCCAGGGCGTCGATAACGAGGT
>JAWOCW010000343.1:0-2868 GCA_046483615.1 Desulfosudaceae bacterium | reverse complement strand
ATTGAAAACAGAACATAATGGCCTCCTTTTTTTCTCGGATTAATATTACTTGCTGCCTGAATTGATAATTTAGGTAATACCCTCCCACGGATTCAAAACCACCGCCTTGACTTAAATCAAAAATCCGGAAATTAATTGAAATTGTCCCAAATTGATCGATCTTCCAGTTCGTCTATCCCGACTTCATGCTTTTGCCGAAGAGCCGCCGGAGTCATCCCCGATTCTCTCCACCACGCCCAGGTCCCCGAGGACCAGGTACATGCAGGGGATGGCCAGCAGCACCAGGACCGTGCTGGCCATTAAGCCGAAAGCGGTGCTGATGACCAGCGGAATTAAAATCTGGGCCTGGAGGCTTTTTTCAAACAGCAGCGGCAAAAGCCCGGCAATGGTGGTGGTCGAGGTCAGCAGCACGGCCCGGAACCTTTCCCGACTGGCGCGGACCGCGGCTTCATGCATGGGCAGGCCCTCTTTTCTGGCGTTTTTCAGAAAAATCACCAGCAGGATGGAATCATTGACCACGATGCCTCCCAGGGCGATAAATCCCAGCAGGCTCGGCATGCTGATCGGCACCCCCATCAGGCCGTGTCCCCATATCACGCCGATCAGGGAAAAGGGAATGGCCAGCATGACAATGACCGGTTCGGTATAGGTTCTAAACTGAAAACTGAGCAGGATGAAAACCCCGACCAGGCCCATGAGCATGGCCCCGAACATGGATTTCCGGGTGGAGCCGGTTTCCTCAAGAGACCCGGCAATGGCCAGTTTCAGATCCGGGTATGTTTTCGTGAATTCTTTAAGATAGGTGGCCTGGAAACGGCTCATGAGTTCATTGGTGTTGATCAGTCGGGTATCGACGTCTCCGCGCAAGGTTACGGCCCGCATGCCGTTGAATCGGGCGATCCGCGCCCAGCTTCTGGCGGATTCCCATTGGACAACCGCCTGCAAGGGCACCCGGCCGCCGTCCGGCAGCACCAGGTTGAAATTTTCAAGGTCCGCCAGGCTGTTTCGATCCCTGTCCGCGAACCGGATTTCGATTTCATAGGATTCCGGGCCGACCTGGATTTCATCCGCGACAACTCCCTGGAAAGCCGCCCGCAACTGGCGGGAGACGTCGGCCGCGTCAAGGCCGAGGCCGTGGGCGCCTTCCTCCATTCGCAGGCGCAGCTCCGGCTTGCCCGGGCGAAGATCGTCGGCCAGGTTGACCACGCCGTTGAATCGGCCGAACCAGTCTTTGAGGTCAGCCGCCGCTTTTTTCAGCTCATCCAGATCGTTTCCCCGCAAACGGACTTCAATGGGGCGTCCGCCCGGTCCGAATCCCGGTTCTCCCAGGGTCAGGCTGATGACATCCGGCTGGTCGCCGATCCGTTTTCGCCAGTCCGCCAGGTAAGCGTCAATGGACCCGGAGCGTTTCTCCGCGGTCAGCAGATCCACCGTGATGGTGGCCACGTGCGGGCCGTTTTCAAAGGCCTCGGTGTTCCGATTGTACCGGACATAGGCATTTTGGACCAGATCCTGTTCTCGCGGCTGCCGGGGTTTGAAATGCTGGTTGGTCTGTTCCAGGGCCTCCATGATTTCGAACACCACGGATTCGGTTTTTGACAAAGGGGTCCCCTGCGGCAGCAGCAGCCGGGCCAGGACCACGTCTCCTTCCAGTTCGGGAAATCCCTGAAATTTAATTTTTCCCGAGGCCACCATGCCCAGGGAGAGGATGAATATGCCGATGAGGCCGGATAAAAACAGGTATCGCCAGTTCAAAAGAAATTGTACGGACCCACCCAGCAGACGATCCCGCAGCCACTGAAAAATTTTATCAAAGCGCCGGCGGAAGCGGTTGGAACGATCGGGGTCAATGCCGCGCATGGCGTGATTGAGGTGGGCGGGCAGTATGCAGAAAGCCTCGATCAGGCTTACGGCCAGAACCAGAATCAGCATCATCGGCACCACCCGCAGCACCTTACCGATTTGTCCCTCGATAAAGGCCAGGGGCCCCAGAATGCAGATGGTGGTGATAAACGATGAGATGACGCCCGCGGCCACTCCTTTGGTGCCGTCCACCGCCGCTGCCAGCGGGGACTTGCCCGCCTGCCGGTGAGCCATGATATTTTCGGCGATCACGATGGCATCGTCCATGAGCAGTCCCAGGGCCATGAGCATGCCGACCATGGTGAACATGTTGATGGAAAGGCCCAGGTGGGGCACCAGGACAAACGCCCCCAGAAAAGAGATCGGCAGCCCGATGGTCACCCAGAAGGATATCCGGATATTGAAAAACAGCCACATGGTGGCAAACACCAGCAGCAGCCCCTGGATAGCGTTGCTGATAAGCATCTCCAGCCGGTCGGTGAGGAGGCCGGTCTGGTCCTGGGTGATGGTCAGTTCCATCTGGGGATGCCGGGCCCGTTCCTGTTGTATAAAGGCCCGGGCTTTCTTGGCCACCCGGATGGAATCCTGGGCCTTGGTTTTTTCAATTTTTATGAGCGCGCTTCGTTTGCCGTCGGCGGTAACCTTTTCTTCATCAAGATCAAACAGGTCTTCGACCCGGGCGATGTCACCCAGCCGGACCTCCCCGCCCTGCCGCCCGGCCAGGATGACCAGTTTTTCAAGCGCCTCGGGGGTGGTGCGCTGGTCGGTAAAGCGAATCAGAATGTTTCTCTGGCGGGTCTCCACGGTACCCAGGGGCATGTCCCTGCTCTGGGCGGCGATGCGTTCGGCCACCTGGGCGACACTGAGCCCGAGTTTCCGCAGGGCCGCGTCAGACAGGGACACCCTCAGCTGATGCTCGGAAAAACCGTCAATTTCCACCAGGGAAATGCCGGCTTCCTGCAGGCGTTCCTTCAGCCCTTCGCAGTAGGCCTTGAGATCGGGAAG
>JAWOCW010000111.1:0-6173 GCA_046483615.1 Desulfosudaceae bacterium | reverse complement strand
GACCGCCCGGAAAACCGCGCCAAAACCGTCCTGGCCATGACCGCCGGCGACCCGGACTGGCAGTACCGTTACCAGGGGGTGGACGCCATTACCGCCGCCTCCCGGCCCGCGGAAGAAGAAGATTTCCTGGCCCGGATCGAGGACGGTATCCAGGCCGTACTCCAGCCCTGAAACACCCCCGGGGACTTTTGTTGTAACTCCGCCTGCATTATTTTTCAAGAAGCGGTTATTTCGTGATAACCTGGCAAACAGTTATCTTTCCCTGCAGTATAATCCCCTTGATCGTAACCCCTTGATCGTAACCCTTGATCGTAAAAGATGACAAAATCCGTCGGTTCTGGTAAAATTACGCCCATATATCATAAACGATAAAACAAAGGCGGGGCCAATGGACCAGATTGTTTCCAGAGTCGACACCTCATCGCAAGAATTCATCGCCAACCGGGATCACAACCGTCGGCTGGCGGCGGAACTCAAAGAAAAACTGGCCCTGGTCAAGCGCGGCGGCAGTGAAGAGGCCGTGGCCCGGCATACCAGCCCCGGCAAGTTTCCGGCCCGGGAGCGGATCGACCGGATTATCGATCCCGGCTCGGCCTTTGTCGAGCTGTCCGCCCTGGCCGCCCATGAAGTCTATGATAACCCGGTGCCGGGCGCCGGCATCGTCACCGGCATCGGCCGGGTCCACGGGGTGGAGTGTCTCTTCGTGGCCAATGACGCCACCATCAAGGGCGGCACCTATTTCCCCCTGACCGTGAAAAAACATGTCCGGGCCCAGGAGATCGCCCTGGAGAACCGGCTGCCCTGCGTCTACCTGGTGGATTCCGGCGGGGCCTTTTTGCCCATGCAGGACGAAGTATTCCCGGACAAAGAGCACTTCGGCCGGATTTTTTACAACCAGGCCAACCTGTCCGCCCTGGGCATTCCCCAGATCGCCGTGGTGCTGGGATCATGCACGGCCGGGGGCGCCTATGTGCCGGCCATGTCTGACGAAACTGTTATTGTCAAGGGCAACGGCACCATCTTCCTGGGCGGTCCGCCCCTGGTCAAGGCCGCCACCGGCGAAGAGGTTACGCCCAATGATCTGGGCGGCGCCGAGGTCCATACCAGGGAGTCCGGGGTGTCCGACCATTATGCCGAAGACGAAGAAGAGGCCCTGCTCATCACCCGCAATATCCTGGAAAACATCAATTATAAATCCCGCCGGGATAACCCGGCCACCATTGTGCCGCCGGCCTACGATATCGAGGATATCTACGGCATTTTGCCCAAGGACACCCGGACACCGTATGATATCCGGGAAATCATCGCCCGGGTGGTGGACGGATCCGAGTTTCACGAGTTCAAAGAAAAATACGGCACCACCCTGGTCTGCGGGTTTGCCCGCGTGTACGGATACACGGTCGGCATTATCGGCAACAACGGCATCCTCTTTTCCGAAAGCGCCCTCAAGGGAGCCCATTTCGTGGAACTGTGCTGCCAGCGCCAGGTGCCTCTTTTGTTTCTGCAAAACATCAGCGGCTTCATGGTGGGCAGGAAGTACGAGGCCGGCGGCATTGCCAAGGACGGCGCCAAAATGGTCACCGCCGTCTCCTGCGCCAAGGTGCCCAAGCATACCCTGGTGGTGGGCGGCTCTTTCGGGGCCGGCAACTACGGCATGTGCGGCCGGGCTTATGATCCCCGTTTCCTGTGGATGTGGCCCAACGCCAAAATATCGGTCATGGGCGGCCAGCAGGCGGCCGGGGTGCTGGCCACGGTCAAGAACGACCGCCTGCTGGCCGAAGGTAAAAAGCCCCTGACCGGCGAAGCACTGGAGGCCTTTCAGAAACCCATTATTGACATGTACGAGGCCAAGGGCAGCGCCTACTACAGCACCGCCCGTCTCTGGGACGACGGCATCATTGATCCCATCCAGACCCGGGACGTGCTGGGCCTGACCATTACCGCCTCTTTGAACCCCGACCCGGTTCCGACCAGGTACGGGGTGTTCCGGATGTAATTATGGAATATATTAATTTTCAGCGTGACGAGCGGCAGGTGGCCTACCTGACCCTGAACCGTCCCGGCGTGCATAACGCTTTTAATGACGGGCTGATTGCCGAGCTGACCGCCCAGGTCTCGGAACTTAACGCGGACCCCGCTCTGCGGGTGATGGTGCTGACCGGCGCCGGAGAATCCTTTTGCGCCGGAGCGGATCTCAACTGGATGAAGTCCATGAAGGACTATTCCCTGGCGGAGAACGTCAACGACAGCCGGCAACTGGATCTGCTGTTTCAAACCCTGAGCAACTCTCCGGTGCCGGTGATCGGCCTGGTCAACGGTTCGGCCCTGGGCGGCGGAGCCGGCCTGGTGGCGGTGTGCGACTACGTGCTGGCCGCGGAAACGGCCCGGTTCGGCTTTACCGAGGTTCGCCTGGGCCTGGTGCCGGCCGTGATTTCCCCCTATGTCATCAACCGCACGGGAGCCGCCCCTGCCCGGGCCTGGTTTTTGTCCGGCCGCCGCTTTGACGCGGCTACCGCCGAAAAAATCGGCCTGGTGGACGAGAAAGTTTCTCCGGACCAGCTGGCAAAGCGGGGGGAAGAGGTTGTCTCCGGATTTCTGAAGGCGGCCCCGGAGGCCCAGCGCCACGCCAAAGCCCTGATCCGGGAAGTAACGATCCGGCAGGGACAAGGACCGGAAGCCGTCAGCGACTACACCACTGACCTCATCGCCCGCCTGCGGGTGGGCGACGAAGGACAGGAGGGCATGGCGGCCCTGCTGGAAAAAAGGCCGCCTGTGTGGATCAAGTAACAGGGAAAGACCATGACTACATTCGACGTGGTGGTTATCGGCGCCGGCACGGGCGGACAGACTGCCGCCCATGATCTCGCGGCCGAAGGCTGGAGCGTGGCCGTGGTGGAAGAGAGCCGGCGTCCGGGCGGAGTCTGCGCCCTGGCCGGCTGCCAGGCCAAAAAATACTTTTACGAAGTGGCCGAAATCATGGCCCGGTCCCGCCACCTGGCCGGCAAGGGCATCCAGCGCCCGCCCCTGGCCGACTGGGGCGAAATTGAAAATCACAAGCGCCGTTTTACCAGCCAAGTCCCGGAAAGCACGGTAAAGTACTTAAAAGCCGCCGGCATCACTTTTTTTCAGGAACCGGCCGCTTTTGTGGATGATGCCACCCTGCGGGTCGGCGACCGGACCATCCAGGCCCGCTACTATGTGGTGGCCACCGGGGCCCGCCCCATGGACCTGCCCTTTGAGGGCCGGGAGCACCTGCTGACCAGTGACAACTTCCTGGACCTGGGCCGGCTGCCGGAGCGGCTGGTTTTTGTGGGCGGCGGTTTTATCAGCTTTGAATTCGCCCATTTTGCCGCCCGCCTGGGCGGACCGGAAACAACGGTTACCATTCTGGAAGCGGCGGACCGGCCCCTGGGCCCCTTTGACGCCGAGATGGTGGAATATCTCAGCGCCGCTTCGGCCGAGGACGGTATCACCATCCGCAGCGGCATCCGGATCGAAGCCATCGCCCGCACCAGCTCGGGTTATGAGATCCGGCTGGCTTCCGGCGAAACCATGGCGGCCGACCTGATCGTCCACGGGGCCGGACGGGTACCCCGCCTGGACGGCCTGAACCCGGCCGCCGCCGGCATCGACTCCACCACCCGGGGAATCGCGGTGGACGCCTACATGCGCACCTCCAACCCCCGGGTTTTCGCGGTGGGCGACTGCGCCGCCACCATTCAACTGGCCCGGGTGGCCGATGCCGAAGCCCATGTGGCCGCGGCCGCCATTACCGCCGAACTGAAATCCACCGCCTCTTCGGGGCAAATGGACTACAGCGCCACCCCTTTTCTGCTGTTCACCTATCCCCAGTACGGCATGATCGGCCAAACCGAAACCGCCCTGGCCGAGGCCGGCCATACGTTTTACACCAGCCGGGGCAACCGCCTGGGCTATCCCACCTACCGCCGGGTGGGCCTGCGACACGCGGCTTTCAAGATCATGGTGGACAGTGACAACCGCCTGCTGGGCGCCCATATCCTCTCGGACAACGCCGCCGGGCTGATCAACACTTTTCACCTGGCCATGGAAAATGACATCCGGGCGGACACCCTCTACCGGCAGCACATCATGAGCCCCTATCCCAGCAGGGAAAGTGATCTCATCTATATGCTGGAACCGTTTCATGATTGAGCCTGAAGGCGCTTTACCGGACCGGTCGATAAAAGCGGCAATTGTCAACCCGTGGCGGTTGTGCTATTGTGTCAGCCTGAACATTTCAGGAAATATCCGGGCTGGCCCTTAACGACAGCAAGCGGGGACGGAAAATGAACCAGGACCGCCTGAAAATAAAACAACTGCTGGCCGCGGCCGACCGCGTCGACCGGGCCCTGGTCATGGGCTGGGTCAAGACCCGGCGGGACGCCAGGGGATTTTCCTTTATCGAGGTCAATGACGGCTCCTGCCTGGCCAACCTGCAGGTGGTGGCCGACGAAACCCTGGACAACTACGCCGATATTCTCCGCCTGAAAACCGGTTCGGCGATAGGGGTCTCCGGCCGCCTGACCCCGTCGCCCGGCCAGGGCCAGAACTGGGAGATGCGGGCCGAGCGGGTCGACATCTTCAGCGCCGTGCCGGATGATTACCCCTTGCAGAAAAAACGCCACAGCGATGAATTTCTGCGAACCATCGCCCATCTGCGGCCCCGCACCAACAAGTACGGCGCCCTCTTCCGGATCAGGTCGGAACTGACCCATGCCGCCCATGATTTTTTCCGGGAACGGGGATTTCATTATATTCATACCCCCATCCTGACCGCTTCCGACTGCGAAGGCGCCGGCGAACTTTTCCGGGTGACCACCCTCGACCCGGCCCAGGTTCCCCGGACCGAACAGGGCGAAGTGGATTACAGCCGGGATTTTTTCGGAACCAGGGCCGGCCTGACCGTGTCCGGCCAGCTGGAAGCCGAAACCTTCGCCCTGGCCCTGGGCGATGTCTATACCTTCGGGCCCACCTTCCGGGCGGAAAACTCCAACACCTCCCGCCACGCCGCGGAATTCTGGATGATCGAGCCGGAAATGGCCTTCTGCGACCTGGACGGGGCCATGAACACGGCCGAGGAAATGCTCAAATACCTGACCGCCGCGGCCCGGGAGCGCTGCGGCCCGGACCTGGATTTGTTCATGAAATACGTCGACAAGACCCTCGGAGCCGCCCTGGACAACATTCTGGATAACGAGTTTGAACGCCTCAGCTACGAACAGGCCGTGGCCATCCTGGAAAAATCGAACCAGCCTTTTGAGTACGGCATCGCCTACGGCCAGGACCTGCAATCCGAACACGAGCGCTACCTGACCGAACAATATTTCCAGAAACCGGTCATCGTGCATGATTATCCCCGGGAGATCAAGCCCTTTTACATGCGCGCCAACGACGACGGCCGCACCGTGGCCGCCATGGACATGCTGGTGCCCCGCCTCGGCGAAATCATCGGCGGCAGCCAGCGCGAAGAGCGCCTGGACAAGCTCACCGCCCGCCTGCGCGAGATGGGGCTCTCCCCGGACGAATACTGGTGGTACCTGGATTCCCGCCGCTTCGGCGGCGCCCCCCACAGCGGCTTCGGCCTGGGTTTCGAACGCCTGCTCATGCTCCTGACCGGCGTCACCAATATCCGGGACGTCATTCCCTTTCCCCGCACCCCCCGGCATATCGAGTTTTAAAAAGGAAACCCTGATGAACAAGGCGATTTTTCACTTAACTAAAAGATCAAGGCGCACCGGCGGTTTTCTCCCGCCCCCCCGAGCTCCCCTGCGCCCCGGTTTTCCGGGAATCGTCTTTTGTTGTCTTCTTTTGCTTGTGGCGCCGTTGTTGACCGGAACGGCTGAGGCACAAACCAGAAACGAACTGATGCTTTGTGATATCTGCGGCAAAGAGATCTCCTCCGGAAAATATATCAGCAATTTTTCAAACGACTCAACCTATCATGAGGCTTGTTTTAACAACTGCCAACGATGCCCGATCTGTGCCTCGCCCATAGAAAAGAACCAGGAAACCACCCTCCTTTCCGAAAACCGGGTATGCCATCTGGATTGTTTTAAAAACGCCGAGTTCTGCAGTATCTGCGGGGAACCTATTTGTAAAGGAGAGCGGTACCGGACCCCAGAAGAATACGATGAAACCTGGCATTTCTCCTG
>JAWOCW010000093.1:0-5596 GCA_046483615.1 Desulfosudaceae bacterium | reverse complement strand
CTTCAGCATCACGGTGCCGCCGCTGCGGGAACGCCAGGATGATATCCCGTTGCTGGCGGCTCATTTTTTAAACCGCTATTGTCTTCAGGCGGGCAAGGAAATAAACGGGTTAACCGACGAGGCCCTGGAGCAGTTGACGGTCTACTCCTTTCCCGGAAACATCAGGGAGCTCCAGAATGTTATCGAACGGGCCGTCACCTTCTGTCACGGACCCAGCCTGGACGTGGAGCATTTGCCCACCAGGATAAGGCAGAACCCGGATATTGCCCTGGACACAGCGGCTGATTCCCGGGATGACCTGACCGTCCGGCTGAGGGAGAAGCATGAAGTCCTGCCAACCCTCAAACAGATCGAAAAAGATTACATCTCTCACGTACTGGAAAAGGTGGGCGGCAATAAGAGGCGGGCCGCCGCCGTGCTGGGAATCAGCCGCCGGACTCTCTATCGTCACCTGGAAACATAATATTCGGGTTAGCGTGGCCGGCGCTTTATCCGGAGCATCTCCTTATCAGGTGTCTGCTTGACGGTCGGTGATTAATTGGATAGTATCTTGGGCATCCGTCCCGTGCTGCCGGGCAGCCGGGGTCTGCTTTTCCCGGCCTGTCTGTCCGGGTTGATCCGACCAGTCCAGGTCTTTTATTTATGAATTGAGTGGCCTCTGCGCGAAGCCGCCAGGAGATGATGATACCAGGGATGGTAATCCCGGGGAAAGTAGGCCGGGATTGAAAACCGGAAGGGCTCACCTATGAATGAAAACCGGCGCGTGGCCAGGGCTACCAGTGTTATCGGGGGGGCCACCCTGTTCAGCCGTTTGTTCGGTTATATCAGGGACATGGTGCTGGCCGGTTTTCTCGGCGCCGGTCGGGTTTCGGACGCTTTTTTCGTTGCCTTTACGATTCCCAACCTGATGCGACGCCTGTTTGCCGAAGGTTCATTAACCATCGCCTTTATTCCTGTTTTCACGGAGCAGCTGCAGAAAAAAGGGCGGGCCGAGGCTTTTGCCATGGCCGGGTCGGCCCTGCGTCTGCTGTCGGTGATTCTGCTGGTGGTAACGGTGGTCGGGGTCCTCCTGTCCCCGGCCATTGTTCACGTGGTCGGCTGGGGCTGGACGGTTGATCAGCCCGAGAAGTTCGAGTTGACGGTAACGCTGACCCGGATAATGTTCCCTTATGTCTTTTTTATCTGCCTGGTCGCCCTGTGCATGGGCATTCTCAACGCCCTGGGTTATTTCGCGGCTCCGGCCCTGGCGCCGGTACTTCTTAACGTGGCCATGATCGCGGCCATCGGCGGCGTTTCAGTCCTGTCGGATGACGCTCTCGTGCGGGTGAAGGGGCTGGCCGTGGGGGTTGTGGTCGGCGGTATTATGCAGCTGGCCCTGCAGGTACCTTTTCTTATCCGGGCCGGCTTGAGCTTTCGGACAAAAGCCGCCTTGTACCATCCGGCTTTAAAGAAGGTCGGCTACCTGATGCTGCCGGCCGTTTTCGGAGCCGCTGTCTATCAGATCAATATCATCGTCGGTCGCATGCTGGCCACCATGCTTCCCGAAGGCAGTGTTTCCTACCTTTATTACGCTGATCGGCTGGTCCAGTTTCCTTTGGGAGTGTTTGCCATATCCGGTGCCATGGCGGCCTTGCCGAGCATGTCCCGTCAGGCGGCCGCCGGCGATTATGAAGCGGTGGTGGACACCTTCAGCTATTCTTTGAAGCTGATTTTCTTTATCTCCCTGCCGGCCATGACCGGCTTGATCGTGTTGCGAGAACCAATGGTGGCGCTGTTGTTCCAGCATGGCAAGTTCGGAGACGAGGCGGTCCGCCTGACGGCCTACGCCCTGTTGCTTTACGCCGCGGGTTTGTGGGCGGTTTCGGCTGTGCGTATCCTGGTGTCGGCCTTTTACGCTCTTTCCGATACCAGAACGCCGGTCCGGATCGCGGTGATCGCGACCCTGGCCAATATCGTTTTCAGCCTGGCTCTGATGGGGCCGCTGGGTCATGGCGGCCTGGCCCTGGCCACCTCCCTGGCCGCCGTGCTTAATTTCGGGTTGTTGCTGAGGGCGCTTCAGGTTAAGCTGGGTTGGCTGGGGCTGGGCGCGTTGGTGCCGGCCGTGGTTCGCTACGCCTTTTCTTCGGCGGTGATGGGCCTGGCGGTCTGGCAGGTGTCCCTTCGGGTCATACCGCCTGAGGCCGGTCTGGCCGGTCAGTTGCTGGGCATGGTTTTTTGTGTCGGGGTGGGGGTTGCCTGTTATTTGATTTTATCGTATAGTCTGCATAGCCGGGAGTTAAAGGATTTAATCAAGGCCCTTAAAAAAACGGACGATTAAATGAAACTGCTGCAGTCCAGGATTGTTTTCGTTCTGGCCGGCCTGGGGCTGCTGTGGCTGGCCGGCATGATTCTGTTCGGAAGAAACGGTTATCTGGATTATCTTGATCTGGAAGCTCGACTGGCCCGGATTGAATCAGAAAATCAGGCAGTCGCGGAAGAAAACGCCCGGTTGCGGCGCCTGGTGACACGCTTGAAAAACGATTCCGATTATATTGAACACGTGGCCAGAAAAGAGCTGGGTATGGTCGGCAAAGACGAATTGATTTACAGATATAAACCAGAGGGAAAACAGCCAGAGAGAAAACAGACAGATGAAAGATAATCCCGTTTTCTGTACGGAGTCCATGGCCCGGTTATGTGCCGCCCAGGGGCATAACGAAAAAAGTGCTGAAATTTATCGCTATCTGCTGAAGGCCGACCCGGGCAACCGGAAAATCAGCCAGGCCCTGGCAGAGCTGACCGGCCAGGCCCGGGAATCTGCTACCTCCCGGTCAGTGGATGTCCCGGATCAACTGCAGTCAATGGTCAACCGTTGGGTCAGCCTGCTGGTGGAGCGCGACCTGAAACGCAGATTTGACCAGGTACGTCATCAGCTTGCCGGCACCTCCCATCAGGACTGACCCGGGTGTTTCTTAAAATATCCTGGTCAGTCCTGAAAATATTTCCCACCAGGCCGTCAGGTGCAAATCTCCCCCTTTTCAAAAAAATTCATGAAATATCCGGGCTACCCCGGATATTTCACGAGTCGATTTGGGCGCAAATGCAAGGCGCGGGACGCGAAGCTGTAGTAAATCTACCGCGAGTGTCCTGCAACACAGCAGTTGCGCCCAAGGCGACTCGCCCGCAGGGTGAATTTTTTTGATATAAAATTGCCTTTATTCCGCAAATCAAAAATGACAATTTGTAATTTTGCAATGACTGCTTAATGCAATGTAAATTATTGTAATAATATAATAAGGTATTTCTTTTCAAAAAAATTCATGAAATATCCGGGCTGACCGGACATATGAGTTGATCAAGCCCGGCAGTCGATTCCCAGGTTGATTCCTAGGTTGATTCCTATTGACATGGGGCCGGTAAAAAAGGTAACATACTGTGGTCAAAAATGTGGATCAGCCGGTCAGCGGGCGGTCAGCGGGCCGGCGCAAATTTTAAGAAAATAAGCGCGTTTACCGGTACTTGACATGATGGGAGATGCCGCGCAACGCCGCCGGCCGCCTTGCGGCAATTGAATTTTCTTGAGGCCTTTATATTTGATTCTTTTTATGCCGTCGGGGCATTAAGGGGGAGAGAAAAACATGATAAGGTTAAACGATCGATTTTTCGCGAGCTCGGCTGGTTCGCGTGTCTTTTGCTAAGGGAAGTGCCGGCAGGTTCTTCCCTTTTTTTGTGGGTATTGCTGCGATAACTCTGTTATATCAACTGGTTACTTCCTGGTTGTTTTCAGGGCAAACAAACCGCGTTTTCAATTGTCAGCCGGTCGGGATAATAAGTCAGTGTCCATCAGAATAAAATGTTTTTGGCAGAACAAAATATTTTTGGAAAGGAGTGTCATGAAGCAGACCATCAGGTTCAGAAGCTGCGCGCGGCGTAACTTTACAAGCCGGGCCGGTCTTTTTACCGTGGTGTTATTATTTTTGATAACAGGCGCGTTTTCTTCCCAGGCCACCGATCTGGAGGAGGCTTTTACCCGGGCCCTGGAAAATGATCCCCGGTTCGTGGGCACGCGTTATGACAGAAATGCCGAAGAAGAGTCGCTGCGTCAGGCCTGGGCCGCTGTCATGCCCACCCTTTCCGCGGAAGGCGTTCACACCGAATCAAAACAGGAGATCATCAGTTCCGACAACGAGGTCTATGGTTCCGGAAGTTCCGACTATCCCACCACCGAATATACCCTTTCGCTTACCCAGCCGTTGTTTAACTTTGCTTCTTTTGTGAACATCAGCCGGGCCAAGGCCCGGGTCAAGGGCGCTGATCATGAGCTGGAAGCGGCCCGCCAGGAGCTGGCCGTCCGGGTGGCAGTCGCCTATTTCGGAGTCCTGGCCGCCAGAGATCGGCTGCTGGTTGTCGGCGCCGAGGAGGCCGCGGTAAACCGTCATTATGAGCTTATCAGTGAAAAGTTCAACCGGGGCCTTACCACCCGGACGGAATATTATGACGCCAAGGCCCGTCTGGCCGAGGTTATGGCAAAACGATTGAATATTGAAAGCGAATTGGATGACGCCCGCCAGGCCCTGGAGGAAATCATCAATGCTCCCGCCGAAGGACTGGCCTCCCTGCAAGAAGACCTGCCCTTGATCTCACCGGATCCGGTCCGGGCCGAGGCCTGGGTTGAGGCGGCCGTCAAGCAGAATCCTTCGCTGGAGGCCGTCCGGCAGAGAGTCAAGTCGGCCCGACATGAAATCCGGCGTCAGCGGGCAAATCATTATCCCAACCTGGACCTGGAGGCCAACTACAATTGGCGCGACACGGACGGTACTCTTTTTGGCGGCGGCAGTGAAGTGGAAACAACTAACTTTCTGTTACGGCTGAACGTGCCTCTTTACCAGGGCGGCATGATCAGCTCGCGTACCCGTGAAGCCAGGCATCTTATGAATTCCTCCCGACAGGAAGAGGTGCGCCAGACCCGGGCCCTGCGACGTCAGACCCGGGCCGCTTTTTACGGGGTGGACAATGCCATCGAACGGGTAAAATCCCTCCGCGAGGCCGTGGAAGCGCAACAACTGGCCCTGGAAGGCAAAAAGGAAGGGCACCGCTCCGGACTTTATACCATCCTGGCAGTTCTGGACGGAGAACGGGATCTTTCGCAGGCGCGGCAGAATTACGCCATGGCGCGATATGAATACATCACCAACAGCTTGATTCTCAAAAAAACAGTGGGAACACTGAACTATCAGGACATAGCCGCTGTTAACGGCTGGCTTCGGGATTTTCCCGAGTAATTATTTCTTCAAAGGGAGACCTTTTCCGGTTTCCTGAGGGTGGAGCCGATGTTACGAAACAAAAAAAGTAACCAGGCCGGGGCGAAGGACAAGAGAAAAAAACGAGGCGCGGATCGTAAAGAGAGGCCTTTTCAGTTCGAAGCTCTGGAACCGCGCTTGCTTCTTTCGGCTGAGCTGGGCATTCCCCCGGCAGATCCGGAAGATCTGGGCGCCACCCCGGCGCCGGTGGTGGAAAACGTGGATCGCTTCAACGATGTCACCACCACTCCGGCCGGTGACGGTCTTAAAAGCGGCGAAACAGAATCTTTGACAGGGACAGCCCCGGAAGAAGATCT
>JAWOCW010000298.1:0-5019 GCA_046483615.1 Desulfosudaceae bacterium | reverse complement strand
TGATTTCACGTCAGACCAGGTCGGACTGTTCGTTTTTCTTTTTGGCATGATAACAAAATCCCTGTCCCGAATATTTCATGAATTTTCCGACCATGTTTGGTTAATAAGTAAACTTCGAATATTTATTTATAATTGCGGGTTATTTTCAAAATACAAATTGTAACTGACTGTTTATGTAATTTTCACCAATTAAATGTCAAAAAACTCATGAAACATCCGCCTACGCCGCGAAAAGGCGGTAGGCCGGCAGGAGGTTGCTCAGCACGTGGGCGCGATGCACCCGGGCGGCCTGGTAGAAGCGGTAGACCGGGAGTTTATCCAGGTTCTTCGGGATTTTGTCCGGCTCCAGATCGTCTATGCTGGCCGACCATTTGGGACCCTTGTATTCGGGGACGCGGGTGCTGCCGCCGAACAGCCGCTTCTCCCGCATGGCCTTTTTCCAGGCCTTGCCGCGAGTCAGCTTATCACCTTCGAGTTCAATGATCCGCTTCACCGGATGACGGATCTTCCCCCAGGGCCTGGCCGAATTGCTTTGGCCGTGGTGGGGTACCTTGTCCAGATAATTTGCGAACATTTCATACAGGGCCTTGCAGCCGGCCAGAAAATCCCGGGGATTATCCCGGGTTACCTCTTTTCCGTCGCCGGCGCGCCGGTAAGACCAGCGCAGGTAGGGCCGATCCGGATAGGTCGCGGCTGCCGCGTGCCCCAGCGGAAAGACCTGGCTCAAGCCATAGGAAGCGACTTCCCCCCAGAAAGCTTTGGCTTTGCCCGTGATATAATCGAAAATATCCCGGCTGGATGACTCCAGACTGATGCTCCCGGTTTCAATCCGGTTATACTCATGGTTCGCGCCGATAAAACCCTGATGGGCAAAAGTGTCCGCGTAGACATGGGCCGTGATCCCCAAAAGATGCAGGCCATAAGGTCTGTCCGCGGCAACCGCCATGTTCTGGCGGACCAGCTTCCTGGCAACCGGACTGTCCATCCGGCAGGCCAGCCGCTCTGTCGTGTTGCGGCCGACTCCTCCCGGCAGAAAATGAAAAGGCAACCATACTTTCCGCTGGTCTTCGGCATCGGCGTTTTTCAGATTCAGCAGCTTGTGCGCGGTCAGCTCGGCCAGGATGCTGCGCCCATCTTCCAAAAACACTTCCTTGTCCCAGATGGCATCATCCACGTATTCACTGGCAGTGGCCACGATTTCCGCAGCCTCGGTCCGCATACCGGCCGCCCGGGCCAGGGCATAAACCCCGTAATAATGCATGTCTTTTTGCATAACCCACCCTCCTGGTTTATGTGGATATTCCCCCTCCCCTTTGATCAGAAACACATGAATTTATATCGCGATTCCTTCTTTGGGTCAAGGCAGGCGGCGGGGCGACGGCCGGGGTCGAGGACGGCGTGAAGACCGGCGTGGCCGGAAAATTATTGACACCCAAGAACGGTCTTGCTATATCTGCTGGCCATAAAATTATTTTCCTGTCACCCCATCACTATCATTCCCTATGACCCATACCAGAATACAGGACCCGCAAGCCCCGGCCGGTAATGACGGGAACCGGCAAGAAAAAAGGCGGCATAAAAGAAAGGCCCCGCGGTTGAGCGTCAACCTTACCGCTGGAAGCCTTTCCCGGCAAAAACAGGCCCGGGACATCTGCCTGGATGGCATTTTTGTGGAACCTGGGGAAGCCATCAAGCCGGGAGAAGAGATCCAATTACCACTTCCCTTTTCCACCCCGGACCGCTGCCTCCGGCTGAGAGGTAAAGTCGTCCGCCGAACGGACAGCGGAGTCGGCATCCAGTTTGATATGGACACCTTAGCCCGGATATTGAATAACATATCTGCGAAGAACTTATGACCATCAACCGACAAGCCGCCGTCTACAGAGCCCTGGCGGAGCTGGCAAATTCGCTGGCCTCCCAGCAATCCATCGAGGAAATATCTGATCGGGTTCTGGATTACGCCAAACAACTGACCAAAAGCCAATTCGGTTACGTCGGCCACATTGACCCGCAGAGCGGGTTCCTGGTCAGTTCCACCATGACCAGGGATATCTGGGACTCCTGCCAGGTGGCCAACAAGAGCGTGGTCTTTGAGGTCTTCTACGGTTTATGGGGCTGGGTGCTGGAAAATCGCCTTCCCCTGATCTCCAACGAGCCCGGCGAAGACCCGCGCTCCTCCGGTACCCCGGAAGGACATGTGCCCATCAGCCGATTTATCTCGGCCCCGGCCCTGCTGGAAGGAGAGCTGGTAGGTCAGATCGCCCTGGCTAACAAACCCGAAGATTATGATCAGGCCGATCTGGATACCGTCCGGCGCCTGGCCGACATTTATGCCATTGCCCTGCAACGAAAACGATTTGAAGAAGCCCTGCTGCAAAACGCCCGGGAATGGGAAAACACCTTCGCGGCCATGCCGGACGGTGTCCTGCTGCTGGACAATCAATTTACAATAATGCGGGCCAATCAGGCCGCCCTGGATCTTCTCCAAAAAGATTCCGGCGATATCTACCGGCAACCGTGTCACCGGCTTGTCCATGACACCGCCCAACCGCCGGCCTACTGTCCCCATGCCAAAACCATCAAGGACGGCCGGCCGCACCAGTGCGAGGCTTTTGAACCCCGCCTGCAAAAACATTTTCATATCACCACCACCCCCTATTACGCCGATAACGGCGATCGGATCGGTTCGGTCCATGTCATGCGGGACATCACCGAGCGCATTCAGGCCGAAGAAGCCCTGCGGGAATCCATGCAGACCGCCGATGACCTGGTGGCCGCCATGCCTTCCGGACTGCTCATCTTTCAGCTTCAAGCGCCCGACAAGCTCATATTCCGGGATTACAATCCGGAAGCCAGACGGCTGCTGGGCGATAACATCAAGCATGTGACGGGTTTTGACTTAACAACGCTCTGGCCGCGCGACGAGAGGAACCGCCTGAAACAAAAATTTCTCCAGGTAATGAAAACCGGCCAGACCCTCATGCTGGAAAATCTTTTCTGGGAAGAGGAGGATAAAGAGTTTACCTTCCGCCTCCATGCCTTCCCGATGCCCCGCCAGCAGCTGGGAGTCGCCCTGGAGGATGTCACCGAGCGCAACCGGCTGGCCTCGATTGTGGAGAATATCTGGGCCGGTATCGTGCAACTGGACCGTCATAACCGCATGGTTTACTGTAACCGTCAGTTTTTGCGCTTATTGCCGGTGGACAAGATCGACAATTGCTGGCAGAGCCTGCTTCATTATCTGCCCCGGGAGCACGCCGAAGCCATTGAGACCCAGATGTCGGCCCTGGCCAGCGGGCAGGCCTACACCATCGC
Organism: Desulfosudaceae bacterium; assembly: GCA_046483615.1. Taxonomy (GTDB): domain Bacteria; phylum Desulfobacterota; class Desulfobacteria; order Desulfobacterales; family Desulfosudaceae; genus CAYTQK01. Next base: position 1,704 of record JAWOCW010000298.1, on the reverse strand, counting down.
TGCCCAGCGTTTCAGAATTGACAACCGGCACCTGGAGTACTCGGCCATGCCCTTTCATGACGATACCGGTAATTACAACGGCGCCCTGTTCTTCCTGCGGGACATTACCCGGGAAGTCCTGGAGCATCAACACCTCATCGAACAGGCCAAAGCAGAAAGCCTGGGGGTGATGGTCGCCGGCATCGCCCACGACCTGAACAATCCCCTGGACGGCCTCCAAAGCTGCCTCCGTCGAATCCGGCAAGACCCGGAGAACAAAGAGCAGACTCTGCAATACCTGGACCTGATGACCGGCGCCCTGGACAGAATGGGCGAAGTCATCCATCAACTGGTCAGTTTTTCCGGAAAAGAGCATCTGCAATGGGAACCGGTGGATCTCCTCCAGGTTATCAACGACGCCTCCCTGTTTGCCTGGCGGGCGGCCGATCGACCGGAAGTAAGCCTGAAAATTCCGGACCAATATAGTGATTTATGGGTCAGCGGCGATCAGACTTCCCTTTTTAACGTGTTTTTAAATATTTTCCTGAATGCCTTCGACGCCATCTCCGGACCGGGCACTATTCTGGTCGCGTTCGACTTCAGCCGGGAGGAACGGACCATCGGGATCGAGATCGAGGATGATGGCGCGGGAATTGAGCCGGATCTGCTGGCCCGGGTCTTTGATCCTTTTGTTACCGGCAAAGAGACCGGTCAGGGAACCGGGCTCGGCCTGAGCACCGCCCGGCAGACCGTTAACCGGCATGGCGGCAGCATCCACCTGTCCAGTCGTCCGGGGCTGGGCACCCGGGTCCGCGTCCAATTACCAGCCTTGCGGAACCAAGACCCGAAACAAAAGGAAGGCAAAGACAAGAATGACACTTGACCCCATAAAAATACTGGTTGTCGAGGACGAAGAGGCTAAACGAATCACCATGGGGGATGATCTCCGGGAAGCGGGCTATTTTGTCCGGCAAGCCGCTTGCGCCGAAGACGGCCTGGAAATGCTTTCCGTACAGCCGGCCGATATCATCATCACCGACCTGAAGATGCCCGGCATGAATGGCATGGACTTCCTGCGTCGCGTCAAAAGCCTGCATCCCTCCACTTTCATCGTTGTCATTACCGGTTACGGCACCGTGGAAACGGCCGTGGAGGCCTTACGGGAAGGCGCTTATGATTATCTGACCAAACCTTTTCCCAATCGAAAACTGCTCATCACCATAAAAAGGATTGAGGACCTGTTGCGGCTGCGTCATGAAAACGCGACCCTGAAGCAGCGTCTTTTGAATAATCAGGAACGGGCGGTCATGGTCGGCAGAAGCTCGACCATTCTGCAATTACGGGAACAGATCCAACTGCTGGCTCAGACCGATTCGCCGGTGCTGATCACCGGAGAAACCGGCACCGGCAAAGACATGGCCGCCCGCGTCATTCACAACCTGGGACCACGCCATAAGGAACCGTTCATCAAAGTTTCCTGCGCCATGTACCCGGTCAACATCCTGGAAAGCGAACTCTTCGGTTATGAAAAAGGGGCCTTTACGGGGGCCGGCCAGACGCGTCAAGGCCGCTTTGAAGCGGCCGGCCAGGGGACAGTTTATCTGGATGAAGTGGACGATATCCCCCTGGACCTGCAGGTTAAACTGCTGCATGTCCTGGAAGACAAAATAATCGAAAGAGTCGGCGGCAGCAGCCGGATTCCCTTTACCGCCCGGGTAATTGTGG
>JAWOCW010000247.1:0-3226 GCA_046483615.1 Desulfosudaceae bacterium | reverse complement strand
CGGTAAGTATGGCGCCGATGGCGTTTCTGCCGGCATAGCGGGCCGCCGATCGAAAGAGCACGTCCACCGATGGCCGGTGCCGGGAAACCAGGGGGCCGTCCTTTATCTGGACCTGGTATTTGGCGCCGCTGCGCGTCAGCAGTAGATGCCGGTTGCCGGGCGCGATCAGGGCCTGTCCCCTTAGAACCGGATCACGGTCGGCCGCTTCCTTGACGGTAATGTTGCAGATGCTGTCCAGTCTACGCGCGAAAGCGGTTGTAAAATGCTCGGGCATGTGCTGAACAACGACAATGCCGGGCGAGTCCAGGGGCATGGCCTCAAGCAGCACCCTCAAGGCTTCGGTGCCCCCGGTGGAAGCCCCGAAGACCACGACTTTATCGGTGGTCTTGAAAATTGATTTTCGGGATGAAGAAGGCAGGATGGCGTCGGCGTTCAACTTGGGTTCAACCGGGCTGGGAGAATAAGGCCTGACCGGTTCTTTTTTGATTTTTTGTTTCTGGGAGAGATTAGCCCGGGCCGCGGCCTTGACGATATCGGTGATGCGGATGCTGGCTTCCTGAAAATATTGTTGAATGCCCAGTCGGGGCTTGTTTATTATTTCCACCGCGCCGTATTCCATGGCCTTCACCGCCAGCTCGGAATTCTTTTCGGTCAGGGCGGAGCAAATAATAACCGGCATGGGCTGCTGGGTCATGATTTTACGCAAAAAGGTGATGCCATCCATGCGGGGCATTTCCACGTCCAGGGTGATAACGTCCGGCTGCTGGGACCGCATTTTTTTAACAGCCAGGTAAGGATCCGGAGCCGTGCCCAGAACCTGGATGCCGGGATCAGCCTCCAGTATTTCCCGCAGAGCCTGTCTGACGAGAGCGGAATCATCAACTATCAGCACCCGAATGGGAGGTTTAGTCATGACTGACTCCTGTCTGGCTGGCACTGCGGTTGATTTTTTTGACCCAGACATCGCCCCGGTGAGGAAAGAAGAGCAGTTTGCGGCCATGATTGCCGCCCACGTCCGTGGCGGTAATATTCAGACCGAGCTGCTGAATAACTTTCAAGGCCGTCTCCACGTTGCGGCGGCCGATGTTGAGTTTTTCATAAACGGGTTTTCCCGGAACCGGTAGAAGCATCTGGCTGCCGCCGAAAATTTTTACTTCCAGTCGGGAGCGGCTGCAGCCCCGGCCGATTAATTTCTCAAAAATATGGTTAACGCTGGAGTCGACGTAGCGGCCCTTATCATGCGGCATAACCTTGGTGTTAGGCAGCGGAAACGGGAGCAGAGAATGGGTGATGCCGCCGATCTGAAGGACCGGGCAGTGCATGGTCACGGTGACGCAGGACCCCAGCACGGTTCTCACCTGGGCTTCTCCGGCGTTCGAGACAAAAAATTCCCCCTGCTTTAAATATATATTCGACCGGGCGTCGGGGTAAAAGTGGCCGGGTTGATATTCGGATCCGATTTTCATTGAGTGCGGCCCCATTGATTATGGTTGTCTTCTATTACCTCGGCCTTGGTGTTAATCTTCAAGCCATTGCTGCTCAGGGTTTGTAAAACAGTTTCTTCGGTAAATGGTTTGGCGATATAGGCGTCAGCGCCGCATTCATACTGGGCAATCAGAATGCGGCCGGGGTCTTTGATGGTGGTCACGATGACAATCGTCATGGTGTCATCCCCGTGCCAGCCCATCCGGGATTCAAAATCACGTATTTCCTTGACGGCGGTCAGGCCGTCTTTTTCCGGCATGATGATGTCCATGATAACCAGGTCAAAAGGAGCCCTCTCGCCTGGAGCCTGCTGGATCAATTCCACCGCTTTCCGGCCATTTTCGGCCAGCTGACATTCCGCTATCGAATCCAGTATGGCCAGAAAATTTTCCCGCATGGAGGCGCTGTCATCAACTATCAATATTTTTTGCATAAGATCTCCTGAATCTGTTTATATTCTTTCATATACGGTGGGGCATTTCTGCCTCAGCGGCAAACGCATGCCGCTCAGTGTTTCGGAGTGACCGATAAACAGATACCCTCCTTTTTTAAGGCAATGGCAGCATTTCTGGAATAATTCTTCCTGAACCGGTTTTTCAAAATAAATAATGACATTGCGGCAGAAAATAACGTCTTTTTTTTTGCTCTGGAAGGGAAATTCTTCCAGGAGATTCAGGCGTTGAAAGTTAACTTTTTTTCTCAGTTCCGGGGTGACGCGAACCAGTTTTTCCTGTCGGTTTTTGCTTCTCAGGAGAAAACTTTTTTTTAAATCCGACGGGATAGCCCCGGTTTTATCCTCCGGGTAAATCGCCTTTCGTCCTTTTTCGAGTACCGTTCCGGAGATGTCGGTTCCCAAAACCTCAAATCGAAACGAAGTATGCTGACGAGCGAATTGTCCCAGAACCATGGCCAGGCTGTAGGGCTCTTCACCAGTGGCGCAACCGGCGCTCCAGGCGGTAAAATGTTTTTTATCATGGTTTTCTTTCAGCCAGTTGGGCAGGATGTCATCGCGAAGCAGTTCAAAATGGGACGGCTCTCTGAAAAAATCGGTTTTATTGGTGGTGACCACGTCGATCATGTGCGGCACTTCCCGGTCCAGGCCTTCCGGAGAAAACAGGTATTCCTGGTATTCGCGGTAGCTGGCCATGTTCATGGCCCGCAACCTTTTAGTCAGGCGCGATTGCAGCATGATCTTTTTGGCTCGTGGCATTTTAATGCCGAATTCCGATTGGATGAATTCGCCGATGGCCTTGAATTCACCGCTTGTCATGGGCGGAGGCGGCATCCATATCGGTCGGCCCGTTTTATTTTGTTTTTCGTTCATGGCTCATGTCGGTTAATGTTGATCTGCCGGAGGTACCGGAAGTTCCGGTCCAGACGGGCGCCTTTTCGGGGTCGAGAGAGGGCGGGCTTGAGGCCCGGCGCTTCCTCCGGCCCGGAACTTCCGGCACAACCGGCAGTTTAACAGCGATCAAGGGTTAAAAAATCAGCCTTTCTGTTCCTCGGTGGTCTCTTCCACCTCCTGGTGAATATCAGCCAGCATGGACAATTCCTCCATGGAGAAAATCGCCTGGATATCCAGCAGAATCACGAACTGGTCGGCCAGCTTGGCAATACCCAGGATAAACCGGGTGTTGATGCGGCTGCCCAGCCGGGGTGAGGCCTCGATCTGTTCCGGGGGGATCTCCAGTACTTCCTGAACCCCGTCCACCAAGGCTCCCATGGTGGTGGCCTCGCCGTC
>JAWOCW010000373.1:0-10752 GCA_046483615.1 Desulfosudaceae bacterium | reverse complement strand
TTCCACCGGGTCAGTCAAGCAATAAGGTTTTTCCGTTTGCCAGGAAACCATTGAAATTTAAATATCAGGGCCGAAGCAACCGGTTTGGCATACTAATTGAATGTGAAACGGAGAAGGGGACAAAACAAATCAATTGAGACGGTGAATTATCAGATCAATTCTGACTTTTGAAACCTGGATTTTGAAAATTGATTTGGGAAGTCCGGTTAAACAACAACTATAATCAGGGAGATTATAATGACAGACAAACAGACTTCTGCAAAAAGCAAAAAATCGGCGTCTGACAAGAATATCCTTTCACCGCGGGAAGTAACCTCCTGCGACGCAACTTCCAAGATGCTGATCAAGGCCAGGCAGGACGGGGTTGAGTTGGCCTTTGATCGGGCCGCTAACATGAAGGCCTGTCCTATTGGCGCTGATTCAGCCTGCTGCAAGCATTGCTCCATGGGACCCTGCCGGTTGAGCGCCAAGGACCCTTACGGTAAAGTCGGTGTCTGCGGTGCCACCATTGATACCATCATGGCCCGTAATTTCGCCCGTATGGTAGCCTCCGGGGCCGCCGCTCATACTGACCACGGCATGGCCATGCTGGATCTTTTCCATGAGGTCGTGCACGGCAATATTACCGATTACAAAATCAAGGATCCGGCCAAGTTGAAACAGGTGGCCCAATCCATCGGGATCGAGGTGGAGAATCGCGGTATTCAGGAGATCGCCATTGATCTTTACCAGGAACTGGAACGAACCTATACCCAGGTGAATGGGGAGATACCCTTTGCCCAGCGGGTGCCGGAAGAGACCCTGGCGACCTGGCGCAAGGAAGGTATTGTGCCCCGGGGAGCCATGCGCGAGATCATGGAGCTGATGCACCGCACCCATGTCGGCGTGGATCAGCACTATGAGAACATCACCAAACAAATCAACCGCACGGCCTTGTCGGACGGATGGGGCGGATCCATGGTCGCCACCGATATCTCTGATATACTTTACGGCACTCCCGCGCCGGTCCAGGCCGACGTCAACATGGGCGTTCTCAAGGAAAAGCAGGTCAATATCATTATCCACGGGCATGAACCCAACCTGTTTGAGTCCATGCTGGAATCGGTTAATTCACCGGTTCTGAACGAAGCTGCCCAAGCGGCCGGAGCTGAAGGAATCAACCTGGTCGGGATGTGCTGTTCCGGCGCGGAAATGATGTCCCGTCACGGAATTCCTCACGCCGGCAACTTTACTTCGACCGAGGCGGTTCTGGTAACCGGGGCCGTGGATGCCATGGGCGTGGATATCCAGTGCATCAAGCAGGGCCTGGTCAAGGTCGCTGAATGTTACGGCACGGAATTGTTTACCACCAATACCCGCTGCCATATCGAAGGGGCCACCCATATTGAGTTTGACGATCATCACCCCCTTGATTGTACCGATGAAATCGTCATCAAAGCGATTGATCGCTTTAAGCATCGCACCCATCCGATTGATATCCCCACCAACGTCAATCCCGGTATACACGGCTTTTCATACGAGTATATCAACTACATGCTGGGCGGCAGTTTCCGGGCCAGCTACACGCCTTTGAATGACAACATCATCAACGGCCGTATTCGGGGCGTGGCCGGAGTGGTCGGCTGTACCAACCCCCGCGTCAAGCAGGATTATGTTCACGTGGAGCTGGTCAAGGAATTGATTAAAAACGATGTCCTGGTACTGCAGACCGGATGTTCGCAGATATCTCTGGCCAAGGCCGGTCTGTTGACCCCGGAGGCCGCCTCCCTGGCGGGACCCGGTTTGAGCGAGGTCTGTGAAACCGTCGGCATGCCGCCGGTACTGGGCATGGGCTCTTGCGTGGATAACAGTCGCATATTGATGGCTGCCTCGGAAATGGTCAAGGAAGGAGGGCTGGGCACGCGTATTTCGGATTTGCCGGTAGCCGGGGCCGCTCCGGAATGGATGAGTGAAAAAGCCATTTCCATCGGACAGTATTTTGTGGCTTCCGGTGTTTTCACCGTCTTTGGAGTCACCTTTCCGATTACTGAGGGTACCCGCTTCCATGACCTTCTGTTCAGCGGCCTGGAGGAAAAGGGGCTCGGTAAATGGGGCTTTTCTCCGGATCCCCGGGAAATGGCCCGGATGATGATCGCCCATATCGACAATAAGCGGCAGGCCTTGGGAATTGACAAGTCCAGGGAGCGGGTGCTGGTGGATATGCAGGATCGCCGCGGCCTGGAATAAGACAAGCCAGCCGGTAATTAATCCGGATATTTCATGAAAAAGCCCCGGCCCGTCAGGGTCGGGGCTTTTTTGGTTGGCACAGGGGTGCTGACGGTTATCCCACCGCCGCCGCCAGGGCGCTGTCTATGTCAGGATACTGGAAAGTAAAGTCATGGGACAAAAGTTTGGCGGGAAGGCTGCGCTGGCTGTTTAAAACCAGGCTGCCCAGTTCACCGGCCGCCAGCTTCAGGGCCAGGGAGGGTACCGTCAGAACCGCCGGTCGGTTTAAAGCCGCGCCCAGGGATTTTGAGAAATCACGGTTTCTGACCGGCCGCGGAGCGCAGAAATTAACCGGTCCCCGGATGTTTTCGTTGAGCAGCACGAACCGCGTGGCCGCGACCAGGTCGCTTAAATGGATCCAGGGAAACCACTGGCGGCCGCTGCCGATCTTACCGCCTAACCCCAGCCGGTAAACCGGCAGCATTTTAGCCAGCGCCCCGCCATGTTTATCCAGCACGACCCCGAACCGGGTGGTCACGACCCGGGCTCCCTTGGCTTCCGCGGCCAAGGCCTCTTTTTCCCAGTCCCGGCATACCCGGGCCAGAAAATCATCTCCGGGCGGGCTGTTTTCATCAAGCTGATGGTCGCCCTGATGACCGTAGTATCCGGCCGCGGAAGTACTGCAGAAGATTACTGGCCGGTCGTCCGGCAGTGCTTCCACCAGGTTGCGGGTGGTCAGAATGCGGCTGTCATATATAATTTCTTTGTACTTTTTGCTCCAGCGTTTAAAAATATTGGCCCCGGCCAGGTTGATGACCGCTTCCGCTTTTTTGACCGCCTCCTGCCAGTCGCCCGCTTGACTGGTGTCCGCCGGGATAAAATCAAAATTTTCATGCTCCCTGGCCCCGGGGTTATGCCCCAGCCCCAGGCCGGTAACGGTGTGGCCTTGTTCCAGAAGCATGGCGGACAGCGCCCCGCCGACAAATCCGGAACTTCCGGTCATCAATATTTTCATGGATATGCTCCCGTGATTGGGCTTTTATCAAGCTATCAGGGGTTAATCTACCAGCAGGACAGACATATCTTTGGTGCCATTGATCACCTTCTGGGCGATGCTTCCCAGGATAAAATCCTTTATTCCGGATAATCCCTGCTTACCCAGGACGATCAGCTCGTATTCACCTTTTTGGGCTTCCCTGATAATATCCCGGGCAATGCCCTTTTCCCGGACAATGACCTTTGTTTCAATGTTACTGGCGTTAAAGCCGTGTTGAACCAGAGTCTCTTTGGCATTTTTCTGAGCCTGTTGGATAATCTCTTTTTTTCTGTCTTCCAGGCTGCAGAATGAGGCCTGCTGGGAGACAAAGTAGGGGGTCAGCCCCGGCCCCTGCATGTTGCACATGGCGGCGGTGTCCAGCAGGACGCTGAACAGGGTTACGGTTGAGTCCGGTTTTAAATTTTTGCCGACAAAATCAACCGCTCTCAAGGCGTTGTCGGATTCATCCATTGCCACCAGAATTTTTTTGGACATGGTCAAGCCTCCTGTTTATTTATTTTGAATACTTCTAATTTAAACTTATCCCAGCAAATTATCAAGAGCCATCATGATTACAAAACCGATCATTACCCCATAAGTAGCCAGCCGGGATTTTCCCTGGGAATGGGTTTCCGGAATAATCTCGTCGCTGATGACAAACAGCATGGCTCCGGCGGCGAAAGCCAGGGCAAAGGGTAGAAGGGGATGAAAGACAAAGACGACGCTTAGTCCCAGCAGGGCACCGATTGGTTCCACCAGCCCGGTCAGGACGGCTATGCCCAGTGCTTTGGCGCGGCTGTAGCCCAGTCCCACCAGGGGCAGAGCCACGGCCAGTCCCTCGGGCATGTTCTGCAGGCCGATCCCGATGGCCAGGCTGGTTCCGGCGCTGATATCGCCGGTGCCGAACCCCACTCCCACCGCCATTCCTTCCGGAAAATTATGGATGGTGATGGCGATGATAAACAGCCAGATTCGTCTCAGCGGCGAGGCCGGCCCCTCTTTACCGGCCGTAAAATGTTCATGAGGCAGAGATTTATCAAGAAGATCCAGAAAAAGGCCGCCGACAAGTATACCAGCCGAGACAATCAGGACGCCGTAACCGGGCCAGAGAAGATTGCCGTGCTCAATGCCGGGAACAATCAGGGAAAAGGAGGTGGCTGCCAGCATGATCCCGGCTGATCCGCCCAGCAGAGCGGACTGCAATTGGCGGGGGATATTCCGCAGGAACATCACCGGCAGGGCGCCGGCGCCGGTAGCCAGTCCGGCCAGGACACTGGCCATAAATCCGTAAGTGAAGACTGTCATAAAGGCCTTGTTATTACAGGGTGGATTTTTTTACGAAAACGTCAAATTTATTTTACCAGATTTTTTCTGTGACCGGCAAGCGGGAAAAAAAGGTTTCCCATTATTGATAATTTGAGTAAAATTTACATTTATGGATGGAAACTTTTTACGAAGCCGGCAATTACTCAAGCGGGAGAAAAAAATGACGGTAATAACTATCAATGGTGAATATGGTTCGCGTTCCCGGGAAGTGGGCCGGTTGACAGCTGAACAACTGGGCTATGAATTTGTGGAAAGGCATTTACTGGCCGCTATCGCGGACAAACTGAACATTTCCGAAAGCGAAGCCGAGATATTCGGCAAAACCGGTGGTTCCCGTTTTCTTCGTTATATTGACCGTTATACCTGTTCCATCGTCAAAAAAGTAGTGGATCATGAGTACGGCTGCCTGGATGATAAAAAATATTTTGAGGTAACCCGGGACCTGGTGAAAAATCTTTACCAGGAAGGCGAGGTGGTCATCCTGGGGTGGGGCAGCCAGTGTCTCCTGGCGGACAAGCCTGACGCCCTTCACGTGCGGATTAAATGTGATGATTCCCAAAGAATTCAGAATGTCATCAAGGATCGGGGAGTGAACGCTGAAAACGCCGAAAAAATAATAAAAAAGGAAGACGATGAGGATGTCGTTTACCTGAAGCACTATTTTGACCGGGACATCAACGATGCCCGGTTGTACGACCTGGTGCTTGACACCGGTCGGCTTGAGCCGGTCGAAGCCGCCCGGCGCATCTGCGACAGTCTTGACAAGCAGTGAAGCAACCTGGTGATCCGGCCGCGCGCCTGGCTGTAAAGCGGCCTTTACCGAGGGGTTGATGAAAATGGATGAGACCACCAGAAAAAAACGTCTGGAAAAATTGATTGACCTGTTCAAGTCCTGGAAAGGCCCCACCCCGGATTATGACAATCCGGATTATTCCCGGTATTATCAGACCGAAGCCGAGTACCAGGAAGAACAGCGCCAATGGCTGGAAAGCCGGCGCCGGCCAAAAGCAGATCGCGATCAGCCTCCACCCTCCCCGGATAAGCAGGATAAGTAGCGAGCAGGCCTGAACCCGTGTATTTCATGAAAAATCCGGGTTGATTTTTCGGGTGAAAAATCCGGATAAATTTTTCGGGTCAGGTTGAGTCTTTCACCTGGCCGTTCATCATTCCGGTGACAGATTCTGCCGTTCTTCGGCCATGATAACCACGGGCAGTTGATGAGTTCCCGGGCCGGCGATCTGGTCAATCAATTTTTGTGAAAAAATCCGGTAGCACAAACGGGCGTTAATCGTCAGATGCTTGACCGGCGTGTCCGGGGGCAGATGAAAGGTCTGGGTAGCGGACTGTCGGGGAGGTATCCGGTTATCTGACAGAATCTCCCGGGCCTTGGCCAGGTTCTCCACTGGTTGGCCCTGTCCATCCCCAAAAACCGTCCGGTAGATCGGAACGGTATCCGCCAGATACCCCCGTTCGTCCGGCTGCCCGGAGGCATGGATGGTTTGGTCGTTCTGGTTATCCCGCACGGTGAGGTCCAGCCACATCTGGCGGGCGTTGCTCAACCCGGTCGGTAGTTTATGCCCCGCCCCGGTATTGGTGATGGTCACGGAGAATGTGCCCTGGTCTATTTTATCAGTGTCGATCGACAGGGTGGCGGCGTGCCGCAACCTTTCCCGGGCCATCCGGGTCTGGTCGTTGCCGTCAAACAAACCGGCTATATAGCTGTTGGCTCCCACGAAATAGTGGGTAAAGACGTGAGGTCGTTCCGGTCCCATATCCGCGGCAAAACCGGGATTGTCCGGCCGGGAAGTGAATCCGGTGGCCGGTTTGCCGGGACGCTGACGCATGTGACAGTCCTGGCAGATTATTCGCGTGGCCGGGTCTTTGGTATTATACGGGCTGTCCTTCCATTCGTCATAAGTGGTCTCCAGGTCGGTATCAAAGGCCACGTGCTTGACATTGTGGCAGGTGCCGCAGATCTCCGGTTTGGTATGAAATTCAGAATAAGCCGTTTCGTGAAAATCAGATTCCGCGTCCTGGCGCGGACCTCGTTTAACTCCGGGATCATATTCGCCCCGGCCCGGCTCCAGGATCAGTCCGTTATTGTACAGGCGGGTGGTACCGGTGGCGGAGTGGCAATAGTCGCACTGGACGCCGTAAGTGGCGATATCGGGCACCTGGTCCAGGTCATCGGAGGTTTTCTCGGGGAAACCGGTGACCACGCCCACCGGGGTGTGGCACTTGACGCAGGCCTCGGCTTCCTCAATCTCTCCGGCGTCGGTCAGGCCCTTTAAAAAATATTGGGCCACGACATTGTAAATCGGATCTTTGTGGGCCAGGCCGTGAGTTGATTTTTCCCATTGACTGTAAATTTCGCTGTGGCAATCGCCGCAGAATTGAGGGGAGATGAAACGGTCAATTTCAAATTTTTCTTTGGCGGCAAGGGGCCAGGACAGCACTAACAGCAACAACAGGCCGGCCAGACCGCGTGAAGACCATTTGAGCAGGTAGTTTGGCATGTTTTTCCTCAGCGACGGCTTGGTTGGAAGCAACTGGTGTTTTCCCAATCCCGGGCTGTTTTTATTGATTTGAGACAGCCCTGATCTTTCACGCGGTTTTTTCGGGCAAAGCGCTTTCAGCTCTGTAAAGCTTCCAACTTGTCAGTCAGCAAAACCAGATGACCCATTTCCTCTTTGATGATGTTGCTGATTTTATCCTTGCCCAGCCTGGCCGGGACCAGGTCACGCATGCCCACATAAAAAGCAATGGAATCCTCTTCGGTCTGGATGGCTTCCTGGAACACTTCTTCCAGGGAGTTGAGATCAACGGCTTTGTCATGGAAAACCCGCCGGTCGGCCAGGGCTTTTAAATATTTGGCGGTTTCATCCTCGGGATCAAAAGCCCCAGGTTTTTTATCGTCCTCGGACAGTTCGGCCCGTAAAGAGATGAAAGTCTGTTCGTGCTGGTCTTCCATCCGGGCCAGTTCATTCAAAGTGTCGCGGGTGGCCTCGTCCGGAGCTCCTTCGGCCGCGGTCCGGTAAAAGGCCGCTCCGTTGCGTTCGATTTCCTCGGCGATTGCCAGAATTTCATCAATATTAAAATCAAAACCCATACTGGTCTCCTTTGGTTATTGTCTATTCCGAAATATATCCCTGAGTCCGGCCGGAAAAGGGGTCTTTAACGAAGCCGACCCTCCTGGCCGGGTTTTAAATTTCTGTCAAAATATCGTTTAACAGGCGAATATGACCCATTTCTTCTTTAATAATATCTTCTATTTTTTGTTTGCCTTCTTCTCCCGGCACCAGGTCCTTCATGCCGATATAAAAAACAATCGAGTCCTTTTCCGCCATGATGGCTTCCCTGAGAATGGTTTCCATGGTGGTCAGGTCGATTTCCCGTTTAAAAAAAACCTCGGTATCGACGATCGATTTAAGGTAGGCCACGGCCGTTCCGTCCGGATCGTAATAATTGTCAATATCAGCTCCCAGATTCTGGCGCATGTCCTGAAACATTTTTTCATGCTCCAGTTCCATGTCAGCCAGATCCAGCAGCAGTTTGCGGTGCTCTTGGTCGTCCACGTTTTCCGAGGCCTGTTTATAAAACCGGGCGCCGTTCTGTTCCATTTTTACGGCCATTTCAAATATTTCTCCGGGGTTGAATACCTTTGGCATAGTCAGTGCTCCTTTTTTGTTATTTGAGGCGGTTCAGGCAACTGAAGATTCGGCCCGCGAACCAATTTATGACAGGTTGCGGCAACTTTTGAAAATGCCCGGATCGGGGCTGATTCATATCATGGAACTGAATGATTTTTTGCTGGCCCCGCAAATCGGACAGCGCCATTCTTCGGGAAGATCGGCAAACCTGGTTCCCTGGGGGATTTTACCTTTACGGTCACCCTTGTCAGAATTATATATATATCCGCAGTTAACGGTACAGCATTGATACATGTCCGGTTTTTTGTCCATGCTTGCTCCTTGATTCTAAAAACCTGATCCGGATATTTCGGGCAATATCCAGAAATAACCTTCAGGTTGGTATCCAGATTAATATAAAGACTAAAGTATACTTAATATCAAAATCCGGCAGCATAAGGCAAGAAAATTTTCCATCCCCGCCCGGCGTTCCGGCCCTGGTAGGCCCGGGTATTAGCCCGGATATTCGTGGGTAGTCATTGACGAAGCGTCCCATGATAACGTATTATTATTGCATGAATCCAAGTGTCTTTATTAAAGAATCCCTTCTTGACGCGACCGCGGCCGAGGCCTTTGCCTGGCACGCCCGGCCCGGCGCCATTGAGCGGCTCAGCCCGCCCTGGGATCCGCTCCGGGTGATCAGCCGCACCGGCGGTATCCAGCCCGGCGCGGAAGTGGTCATGCGCCTTAAGGCCGGACCTTTCCCGTTCCGATGGCAGGCCCGTCACACCGAATATGAAGAGGGCCGGCTGTTTCAGGACGAGCAGATCCGGGGGCCGTTCGCGAGCTGGACTCATACTCACCGGTTTGAAGCGGTCGGGGAAGGGCGGTGCCGGCTCCAGGACACGGTGCGCTATCTCCCGCCCCTGGCCGGCCTGACGCGCCCCGTCGCCGGCCCCCTGATCAGGCGGCAGTTAGAGAGGATTTTCGCCTTCCGTCACCGCTTGACCGCCGCCGACCTGGCTTTGCACCGCCAATACCGGGATCAGCCCCGGCAGACCGTCGTGATCAGCGGCGCCGGCGGCCTGATCGGTTCGCGCCTGGTGCCTTTTCTGACCACCGGCGGGCACCGGGTGCTGAAGCTGGTGCGGCGTCAGCCGGTTGCCGAGGATGAAATTTTCTGGGATCCGGCGGCCGGTCGGATCGACACGGACAGGCTGGAAGAGGCGCGGCCGGACGCGGTTATACATCTGGCCGGCGCGAACGTCGGCCAGGGCCGCTGGACCGCGGCCAGAAAAAAAGAGATTCTCGACAGCCGGGAAAAGGGGACGACCCTGATAGCCGCCACCCTGGCCCGGATGGAGCATGCTCCCCGGTCGTTTTTGTCCGCTTCGGCCATCGGCTTTTACGGCGACCGGGGCGAGGAGCTCCTGACGGAAAAGTCCGGTCCGGGAGAGGGCTTTCTGGCCCGGGTCTGCCGGCAATGGGAAGATGCCGTCAGTCCGGCCGTTGAACAGGGGATACGCGCGGTAAAGATGCGGATCGGGGTGGTCCTGACACCCGAGGGCGGGGCTTTGAAGCAGTATCTGCCCTTGTTTCGAGCCGGCCTGGGCGGCCGGATCGGCTCCGGCCGGCAGTATATAAGCTGGATCGGCATGGATGACGCGGTGGGCGCCATATACTCCCTGCTGATGAGCGAAGATGCCGCCGGGCCGGTTAATGTCGTCTCCCCGCGGCCGGTTACCAGCCGGGAGTTCGCCCGGATTCTGGGGCAAGTGCTGAGGCGTCCGGCCATCATGCCGGTTCCGGCAGGGCTGGTTAAGCTGGCCTATGGTGAAATGGGCCAGGAGGCGGTCCTGTTCAGCGCCCGGGTGGAGCCGTCCCGGCTGATTGAAGCGCGGTATCCTTTTATGTATTCCCGTTTGCGGCCATGCCTGTCGCACCTGCTGGGAAAACCCGACACGCGAGGCGTCCATGAGTAATCGATTAAAAGCCGTCTTCTTCGGCCTGATCCTGGTCGCCCTGGTGTTCGGTTTTCTGCACCTGTTCGCCGGGGCCGGGCCTTACAATTTCGATCGTCTGCACATTTTCCTGTTCAACCTCTGCGCCGGCGGCACCATTATTATTTATTTCACCCGGGGACGGGGCCCCGGCCTGCCGCCCGTGGCGGTCGTTTTCCTGGGGCTGTCCCTGGCCTATGCCGTGCTGGTCTTTTTCAATATTTACCCGCCGGCCATGGTCATCGCCCTGGCGCTGGCGGTCCTGGTGGAATCCGCGCGCGTCCGGGAATTTTCCTTTTTCCCCTTCGGCTTTTTCCGCCGCGACGAGCCGGTCAGCCGCAAGTTTCACCAGGCCTCCCTGTTGTGCCTGTCCCTGGCCCTGATTTTTTCCACGGCGGTGGTCCTCAACAACGAGTACCTCCGGCTGGTGTCCCTCCCCAAGCTGCAACTGGATATTTTTTTTCTGGGGTACTCTTTTCCCGTCTCTCTGATCACCCTGTCGGTTATCTTCTCCTTTGTAGACCGGGCCGGCGGCGGCGCGGCTCGCGCGCTCAAG
>JAWOCW010000005.1:0-8724 GCA_046483615.1 Desulfosudaceae bacterium | reverse complement strand
ATCTGATTTTTCAACAATATTCTGATCTTAATAACAACAACAGCCGGTGTGCCAACAAGGCTTTTTTTATTATTTTGGACAACAATGAACGCGGGCGGCGGTGGCGTCATTACTTCAGGCGATCCAGGAAGGCCTGGGCCCGCATCTTGACCCGGCCGGTTTCCACCAGGGGGCCGTATTCCCGTTCCAGTTTCAGGCAGGGTATGCCGGCGGCTTCCAGGTCCCGTTCAAAGATACCGTTTTCACAGCCGTGCAGATCGCAGAAGCGGATGTTTTGCAAAATGACTCCATCCGCCCGGGCGGCGGCGATTTTTTCTTTTAAAATGGCCAGGCGCCGTTGATATTCTCCGAACATTCTCGGGTGATTAATGTTTTCCAGGTACCCCCGGGCCAGGTCAGCCACCGGATCAGCCCCGTCCTCGTCGATCATGTTATCATAAAACCTGGATCCGAACGACATCATATCCCCGACAATAACCCCCCCGGCCGCTTCAATGCTTTCAAAAAGTCCGGGATCGTCATTGACGCTGCCGGCGATAAATAAGCGGTGTCCCGGCACGGCCCGGTCGGTCGTTTCCAGCTCCCGGAGCAGCGGCGTCATCAGTTCGATAAAATCTTCCATGGGAATGGCCGCCGCCGCGATGAACACGGACAGGGCCTCGGCGCCGGTGACCGGCACGGCCTGCCGCTGCCGCAGTTGATCAAATTGCCGCAGCAGGCGCCGACCCTGATTGTAAAGCCTGATGGAATGCCGCAAGGCTTCCCGGCTCAGGCTGACCTGAAAGTACTCTTCCATTTTTTTGATGTGGCGGTGCAGTTCCTCGGTAAACCATTCCCGGTTAAAATCATAATTTTTATGCGGTACCGCGAAAAAATCATGAAATTCCGGGAGAATGTCGTCATAGTCAGCGGCGGCCTTGCGCCAGCAGTCATCCAGGCGGCGCAGCGAATCACAGAGGGAAGAGGTGACAACCCCGCTCAGGCACTTGAAATAACCTTCCCCGGCCATCTGCAGGAGGCTTTTGGGGAAACTGCACACCACCGGTCCAAAATAAGAATCCCCGATGGTGGTGGCGCTGATATTGTTGGCCCGGAGCCGGATACAGAGCAGGCCGGCGGCATGATATACCTCCGGCAGCGGCACCTGGGAATAACTGCATCCGATTATTTTTCGGCCGGTTGACATAAATTTCTTTATATAATGATTTTCAACATTTAATGATATTTCTTTAAATTGTTCAATCAAGGTTCTGGCCTCTTAAACTGCTGTTTAACCGGTTCAGGGCGGCCTTTAATTCCGCCTCGTCCTGCCCTGGTTCCGGTGTTAAAAGATCGCTTATGCCATTGATTACGGCCGGCATCAACGGCGCTGCCACGGGTTTGATGGTAGTGAAAAATTCATTGATAAGCGGTGTCCAGGTCAGGCGCAGATCATCGGGATCAATGGCAGTCAGGATGGTTTCCAGCAGGTTGGAAAAAAAATCAGGTCGTTCTTGCTGAATCCGGCTGACCATTTCCAGGCATACGGAAACAAAGTCGGCCAGTTCCAGGCTGTCAAAGGAATCTTCAAATTCACCCAGCAATTTTTCAAAAGAATCCTCCGGGCAATCGGTCAGGCTTCGGAGTCTGTGGCCGGCAGTCCGGATCCGGGCATTTAGTCGCTTGATCCGGATAAGCCAGATGGCCCGGCCGAATTCGGGACGAGCGGTCATGACCGTGGCCACGGCATTTTCAAGGGCTTCCCGGTTTCCGGCTGTAGCGGCTCCGGAGGCCACCAGCTTGTCCATGTCCAGGGTGGTCGTGATATCGTCCAGAATACCGGTCAGCATTTCCTGCAGGGCCGGGGTGTCATCGTCGCCGGCCAGCAGGCTGCCGGTATGAAGACGGGCCCTCAGTTCATGATAGTCGTTCAGCATCTGCCCGACTTCCGGCCAGTTGATCAAATCATTGACGCCCTCGTTTATTTCAAAGAGCATGTCCGGGGGCAGAACCTCCAGCTGGGTTTCAAAAAAATTCTCCAGTCCCTGGCTGGTGACGCTGATCAAAGAGGGCAGGGCGGCCAGCAGCACCAGCGCCTTGCCATGATAATCAGGCAGCAGTTGATTGATTTCCTGAAACAGGTTGAGCCGGCTTTCCCGGCCGGCCTCAACCGCGGCTTTCCATTCGGAAAAGTCGGTGTTTTCCAGAAATTCCCTGAGAAAGCCTGTCAGGCGTTCTCCTTCGGCCCGGGGATTGTCCTGCCTGGCGGCCGCCTGGAGCTGCCAGCGCCGTTTGAGCAGGCCGCCGATATCCGCGGCCAGGCCGGCTGGATCGGTTTCCGCGGCCGGCGGTTTCATCCTGGGAACGGTTTTTTTAAGCAGGGCGGCCGGTACCCGTTTGGCCGGATTTGTGCCGGCCCAGGCGGTCAGCACTTTTTCGACGATGACCTGGAAAAGCTGTTGAGAGGATTCACGGCTGATCAGTTTGACGATGATATCGCCGGCCAGAGACTCGATTTCACGCTGCAGGGTTTCCCGGTCAGAAGGCCTGTCTGGTGAAGGGCCGGTGGCGCTGTTTACGTCCGGGTCGGGCATGATGGCCTCCGTTTACAGGGGCATGATTCTGGATTTAGTCACCGGCGGTGACCTTTTTTATTTTCGTGCATAATCAACCTTATTGTCAAGATAAATTGTCAGATAAAATGTCCGGTAAAGGGTCAGGTAAATATTCGATCCAAGGTCCGGTAAAAAATCAAGGCTCAGGGGCAAATAAAACTTTCACCAGACCGTCGGTTTTGATTTTATGTTATATTCTTTTTGCAAGCAGCGGTCGGGTTTGATATAAATCAGCCATGACTGACCGCTTCGTCAAAAACCCGATATCCATTTTATGATATTCGGGTTTATGATATTCAGGTTTATGATATTCGGGCCTCGCGGCATCCCCCGGAAACTCATGTACTGTTAAGTACGCTCGCGCGCCTTGATCCTGAACTTTTTAAAATGCCGTCTGATTTGGACTTTACGAAGAAATTATAAGGAGAATGGTTATGGCCATCAAGCAGGAGCTTCTTGATATATTAGCCTGCCCCAAGTGTAAAAAAGATATCCACCTGGATGACAGCGGCAACTGGCTTGTCTGCCAGCATTGCCGTCTGAAATATGAAATCCGGGATGATATTCCCATTATGTTGATCGAGGAAGCCAGTCCGCTGGAAGATTAGCCGGGATGTTTCATGAAAGACTCGTGAAATATCCGGATTAGCCGCCGGCAATGGTCCGGGTCAGCCCGGGCCGCCATGAGTAAATCACCCAAGGGTAAGCAGATGAGCATTCCCGGACCGCCTGATCCGGCCAAACTGGTAGTCGGCATGTTCACGGCCCGCACCAGCCTGGCCGCTGGAATCGCCGCGGAATTGACGGCGCGATTCGGCCCCCTGGACCTGGTCAGCGACTGGTTCGATTTTGATTACACTGATTATTATACCCGGGAATTCGGGTCGCCGCTGTTCCGGCGCTTGTTTGTCTTTCATGATCTTATTGAACAAGATGAGCTGGCCCGGGTGAAACAGGCCACCAATGATATTGAACAAGAACACCGGCAGGAGGGCGCCCGGCTGGTCAATCTTGATCCGGGTTACCTGCTCCGGGAGCGATTTGTTCTGGCTACCGGCAAAAATTTCGCGCATCGTATTTATATCGGCAATCAGATCTACGCTGACTTGACCCTGATTTACCGGCACCAGGACTTTCAGGCGCTGCCCTGGACTTACCCGGATTACGCTGATCTGAAAATACGCCGTTTTCTTTTACTGGTAAGAAAAAGATACCTGGTTGACCTGGCCCAGGCCGGCTCAACGGCAATCAATAACAATCAGACCTGACCCCGGGGTATTGCCATGATTAAGAGCATGACCGCCTACGCTGAAAAAACCGTTCAGAAAAATGAACTGACAGTCTCCTGTGAAATCAGAAGCTACAACAGTCGCTACCTGGACATCATTCCGCGCCTGCCCGTTATATACCGTCCGCGTGAAAATGATCTCAAGCAGTTGATTAACAACCGGATTCAACGGGGACGGGTGGAAGTAACCCTGACGGTAACCGCCCCCCAGAATGGAGACCGGGTCGATTTTGTGGTTGATGAGCCCCGCGCCCACAGTTATTATCAGGCTTTATCGCAGTTGCGGGAACTTTTTGATCTGGATGATCCCATTTCCCTGCCAATGCTGGTCGAAGCCGATGGTGTCATCCGGCGGGCGGAGCCGGATCAGCCGGTTGAAGAAAACTGGGACCTCATGGCCGGGGCGATCGAAGACGCCCTGAACGGCCTGGATGACATGAGGCAGAAAGAGGGGGAGCTGTTGGCGGCGGACCTGCTGTCCCGACTGGACGTGATCGAGGCTACCGTGGCTTATATTAAATCGCGAAGCACCAACCTGGTGGAAGAAATTTATCAGCGCCTGCGGGAACGCGTCACCTCCCTGACCAGCGATATGGTGGAGCTGGACCAGTCGCGTATCGCTCAGGAAGCCGCCTTTTACGCTGATAAGGCTGATATCTCCGAAGAGATTGTCCGGGCGGAAAGTCACGTCGCCCAATTCAAGGCGGCCATGACCTCCGAGGAGCCCTGCGGCCGGAAGCTCAATTTTCTGCTGCAGGAGTTTAACCGGGAATTCAACACCATGGGATCCAAAACAGTTAATCCGGATATTTCCGAAAAAGTAGTGGCGGTTAAAACCGAACTGGAAAAAATAAGGGAACAGGTGCAGAATATCGAGTAAGCCCGCTCAGGAGAAACCATGAAACAGAATTTGTTGAATATCGGCTTCGGCAATCGCATCGTGGCGGAAGCGGTGGTGGCCATCATTTCGCCTAATTCGGCGCCTGTCAAAAGAATCAAGAATGAAGCCAGCCAGGCCGGGAGGCTGGTCGACGCCACCCAGGGACGAAAAACCCGCTCGGTTATTGTCATGTCCAGCAATCATGTCATTCTGTCCGCCATCAATCCGGAGACGATTTCCCAGCGATTCGCTTTGATTAACGGCACCAGCAGTGCCCCCACGGAAGAAGATTAATTTTTATCGGAATGAATACTGATTCTCACGCCATGGCAGCAGGAGACGGGTCGGAAAACAAGGGCCGGCGGGGAAAGCTGTTCGTCGTGTCGGCTCCTTCCGGGGCGGGTAAAACCACCCTCTGCCGGACCGCCCTCAATTATTTTCCCAACCTGATCCGGTCTGTTTCCTATACCACCCGGCAGCCGCGCCAGGGGGAACGTCACGGCCGGGATTATTTTTTTATCGATGAAGAAACCTTTAAGCGAGGCATCGAGTCCGGCCAGTGGCTGGAATGGGCCCGGGTTCATGGCAACTACTACGGTACCTCGGCCGATTTCGTCAACAGCAGTCTGGATGAGGGTAAAGATATTATCATGAATATCGACGTCCAGGGCGGAGAGCAGATTCTGTCCCGTTTTGACGACAGTGTCGGTATTTTTATTCTGCCGCCCTCCCTGGAGGAGTTAAAAAGACGTCTGCTCAAACGCGGGCAGGACAAGACGGCTGACATCGAGCAGAGACTGCTGGCGGCTGAAACGGAAATGGCCCGGAAAGACCGCTATGACCATGTTCTTTTAAATGACGATCTGGACGAGGCCACCAGCCGCTTTATATCCATTATCGCCGGCTATCAACGGCAATGACTGACAGGCGCGCTTATAAAAAAATGACGGCCGAACTTTCCGGAAGCGAGGTGCTGTACGGAATCCACCCGGTTCGGGCGGCGCTGGAGGCTGGCCGCAGGACGGTCAAGGGACTGTTTTGCGTTGATTCCCGGAAGCATAACCGCCGCCGGGAGCAGATCATCCGGCTGGCTGAGAAGGGCGGACTTCCGGTTGAATATCTCACCCCGGCCGGGCTTGATCAAAAAGCCGGTTCAACCGGTCATCAGGGCCTGGCCGCCGAGGTCAGCGGTTATCCTCTGGTTGAGCCGGAGGAGATACCGGCCGCCGGCCGGCCCGGGTCTCCCGCCTTCATATTGGTAATCGACGGGGTGGTGGATCCTCACAATCTCGGCGCTCTGGCCAGAACCGCGGCCTGTGTCGGGGTGGACGGAATAATCATTACCAAAAACAACGCCGTCGGTCCCACCCCGGCGGTATCCAAGACCTCCGCCGGGGCCATTGAATTTCTGCCCATGGCCCGGGCCACCAACCTGGTGCGGACGATTGACTTTTTCAAAAAAAAAGGTATATGGGTGGCAGGCTTGGACGCGGCTGGTCAGCAGACCCTGTATGAAAGCGACCTGGCCGGGCCCCTGGCGCTGGTAGTCGGCGGCGAGGAAAAGGGGATGCGGCGGCTGGTCAGGCAGCATTGTGATTTTGTGGCCGCTATTCCCCAGACCGGCGCGGTCACTTCCCTGAACGTTTCCGTGGCGGGCGGCATTGCCATGTACGAGGTCTTTCGACAGCGATTATAATCATGAATGAAGATCAGGAAAAACAAAAAAGGATGTTAATATGACTGGAGCGGAAAAAATTGTTAAAAAGGACGGACCGGCAACCGGCCGGATAAACCTGGAGGTTCCCGATTGCCCCATCATTCCCTTTATCGAAGGAGACGGCATCGGACCGGATATCTGGCGGGCCTGCCGCCTGGTGCTGGACGCGGCCGTGACGGCAGCTTACGCGGAAAACCGAAAGATTGACTGGCTGGAAGTTTATGCCGGCGAAAAAGCCAAAGAAAAAACCGGCCAGTGGCTGCCGGAAGAAACCCTGGCGACGATCCGGGACCACGTGGTCGCCCTCAAGGGACCGTTGACCACGCCGGTGGGCGAGGGTATTCGCAGCCTGAACGTTTCCATCCGCCAGGAGCTGGATCTCTATGCCTGCGTTCGCCCGGTTAAATATATCGATCCTATTCCCAGCCCCATGAAAGAACCGCAAAAGATAGACATGGTGGTGTTCCGCGAAAACACCGAGGATGTTTACGCCGGGATTGAATGGGAGGCCGGCAGCGAGGCCGCCGAAAAAGTGGCCGCTTTTCTGACCAATGAAATGGGGGCGGTTCTGCCGGAAAAGGCGGGCATCGGCATCAAGCCCATCAGCGAAAAAAACACCCGCCGGCTGGTGGCCCGGGCCATCGCCCACGCCGTGGACAAGAAGCTGTCCAGCGTTACCCTGATGCACAAGGGCAATATCATGAAATTCACGGAAGGCGCCTTTTGTTCCTGGGGTTATAAAGCCGCCCGGGAGTTGTTCGGCGATGTCACCATTACCGAAGCGGAGATGTATGAGCGTCATAACGGCCGGCTTCCCGAAGGTAAAATTTTAATCAAAGACCGTATCGCCGATATGCTTTTTCAACAGATCCTGCTGCGTCCGGACGAATATGACGTCATCGCCTGTCCCAACCTGAACGGAGATTATATTTCCGACGCCCTGGCGGCGCAGGCCGGCGGCCTGGGCCTGGCTCCCGGCGCCAATATCGGGGATGACTGCGCCGTCTTTGAGGCCACCCACGGCACCGCTCCGAAATACGCCGGCCAGGACAAGGTCAATCCCGGTTCGCTCATTCTTTCCGGCGCCATGATGCTGGATTACATGGGCTGGCAAGAAGCCGGTGACCTGGTTCGGACGGCGCTGCAGCGAACCATCGCGGCCGGCCAGGTGACCTATGACCTGGCCCGCCAGATGCAGGGCGCCGAAGAAGTTTCCTGCTCTGCCTTTGGCCGGGAAATAGCCGACCGTCTCGGGAAATGATCGCTATTTGAAAAAAGGTTTGTTTTATGACCAGTGGCCTTCAACAAACGGTTCAGGCCGGCCGGACCGGGCCGGTGTATCCGGTGGAACCTCCGGCGGGCGGAATCCGGGGAGGCTGGATAAAGTCGGGGTTGACCTGGATGGGACGGGGACTGGTCGAACTGGTTTATCCTTCCCGCTGCTACCTCTGCGAGGCGGCTCCCGGTTCAAAAGAATCCCGGGCGATTGAAGGGACGGCCGTGGCCGGCCTGATGGCGCCTTACTGGTGCCAGGCCTGTACCGCGGCTTTTACGCCGATCAGTTCGCCCCTGTGCGTGCAATGCGGCCGGATGTTCGTCAGCCAGCGGGCGGAGGATCACCTTTGCGGTGAATGCCTCCGCCATCCCCGGCAATTTCAGGCCGCCCGGGCGGCCGGTCTCTATGATCAATCTCTCATGAACACCACGCAGATGTTTAAATACGGCGGCCGGACCGAGCTGGCCCGGCCGCTGGCCGCCTTGTTGCTGCGGAGCCTGATCAAATGGTATCATTTGGCTGATTTTGACTGGATCATACCGGTGCCCCTGCATCCCGGCAAGCAAAGGCAGCGGGGCTTTAACCAGGCCTGGCTGTTGCTTCGGCAATGGCCGCGACTGGCGCGGGAGTGGGGTCTTGACTGCCCGGAAGACCGCGTCAAAAGGGACCTGCTGGTTCGAACCCGGGCCACCCGTTCCCAGACAAGGCTTAATAAAAAAGAGCGGCGGGAAAACGTCCGGGGCGCTTTTGCGGTCCGCCATCGATCCGGCAGCAGGGACCGGGTCGGGGACCAGGTCAGGGATCAGGTAAGGGACCGGACGATTTTACTGGTTGATGATGTTTATACCACCGGCGCCACGGTTAATGAATGCGCCGGGGTGTTGCGCGCCGCCGGCGCCGCCCGGGTAATGGTGTTGACGGTGGCGCGGGCCGGATAACCCGGATATTTCACAGGCTGACTTATGACAG
>JAWOCW010000380.1:0-4835 GCA_046483615.1 Desulfosudaceae bacterium | reverse complement strand
GTTACGGCGTGGCTTATCCTTTTGGCCTGTTGGGCGTTATTTTGTTTATAAGTATTGCCATGCGCATTTTAAGAAAACGACTGGAAGAAGAAACCCGGTCATATACCAGCATGGTGGCCAAATTGTACCGGGTAATAAATGACAAGTATCACGGACAATTGATCAAGGAAATTTCCGATATTCAAGACAGTAATGTGGCCATTTCCGGCATCTTAAGGGACCTGTCTTTGCGCGCGGCCAGCGGCAGTACCGCTCTTTTCAAAAATGACATTGTCCGGCTGGAAGGCACCCAGGAAGACGTTGAAAAGGTGGGCACTATCCTGGGCGAGGAAGTCCTGGAAAACTTTGAGGACAGCCCGGAACTGGACTCCCGGAGTATCGTGGTGGAAAACAAGTCCGTTATCAACCGCTCCCTTACTGACCTGGGAATCCGGCTGCGCTTCAATGTTTCCCTGACACGGATAATTCGCGCCAACCTGGAATTTATTCCCCGCTATGACCAGGTGCTGGAACACGGGGATGTGATGGTGGCGGTCGGCTCTCCCTACCAGCTTGACCAGTTGGAAATGTTTTTAGGCCATGAGCACCAGGCGGTACAAAGGCGGGTTGATCTCCGCTCCCTGGCAGCGGCCCTGTTCCTGGCCTTTTTCATCGGCGGTCTCATCATCCCCTTTCCAGCCATTGGAAATTTTTCTCTGGGCCTTGCCGGGGGAGGATTGATAGCTGGTTTGATATTCGGACATTTTGGACAGATCGGAAACTTTATCGGGCGCTTTCCGCGCAACGCCACCGAGGTACTCAAAGAACTCGGACTGGCGCTTTTTTTCGTGCAGGTCGGGTTTGAAACCGGCCAGACTTTTGTCGAATTCCTCGATTTTGATGTAATCTACTATGCCCTGTATGCCGTTCTTTTTGTCACCATCCCGATGACCGCCAGCTTCCTGACCGGCCATTACCTGATGAAAATTCCTATCAGTGAATGCTTTGGCGTCATCTGCGGCGGAATGACCTTCACCCCGGGCCTGGACATCATCCGGGAAGCGGATAAATCCGAAAGACCGGTTGTGGCCTATTCTTCCGTTTACCCGGTCTCGCTGATCCTTGTGATTCTCCTGGTTCAGGGGATGTACCTGACCTTGACGCTGCTTGGCGGGTGAGCCTGGCGGTAAGGTGATAATATCCAACCTCTCAAAACGCTTGAGCCATTAAGCATCATGGTCACGGAATTTTGCCCCCGGAATATCTAACCAGATCAAAAGCGGAAGATAGCCGCGGCCTTGTCTTTCCACCTGGCAAAAGCCGCGGGGTCATATTTTCGCGGAAACTTTTGATAATGCCGGATGGCCTTGTACACCCGCAGCCCGTTTCTGGTGAACTTGATCATGACCGGGAAAATGGCCAGTCCGTGGAAGAACCGGCCCAGGGCGTCCGCCGGGCTCAGGCGGACCGCCCTGGTTTCGTAAGCGCTGACAATATCTGCCGGCTGAAAAACCTTGTGGGCCAAAAGTTTCTGGACTTCACCCTGGCGCAGATTCCGGGTAATCTTCTGTGACACATACAGGCCGGCCAGCTGGGCCCCGAGCGCGCTGTGGAAGCGAAGATTGTATTCCCAGAGCGAAGCGGTATCAAACGCGGAACCGTTGCGGACAATACCGGCTATGGTTTCGGCCAGTAATTTCCCGCCCACCATGGAGGTATAGGTGCCGCTGCCGTTCTGCGGGTTGGCCATGAAGGCACTGTCGCCGACCACTGCAAAACCGTTGCCGACCAGGGAAAACGGGGGATACCGCAAGGGAATATACCGGCCGCCGGCATAAATTTTTTCCAGGCAGAAGCCCAGATCCGCGATCTTTTCGTCCATGACCGCGCGCGGGTGCTTTACCCCCGGGTCCTGGATCCTGGTGCCGCTCAGAATGCCGAAGCGGCCCCGTTCCAGGTCCAGCTGGTAGAGCAGGATGGAATACGCGCCGGACACCCCCACGTGGCAGATAACGCCCTTGTCGACGATATTTTTTTCCTCCATGACCCGGGCGGCCCGGTCCCGGTCCACCGTCCACAACTCCTGCAGGGCAAAAACATAATCCGCCTCGTCGATTTCCAGATCGATCGGGCTGGATGTGGGCAGGGACGAAAACAGGGCCGCCCGGTCACCGCAGGCAGCCACCACCATATCCGCCGCCAACGACTCCTGCCGGCCGCTGGTTTTGTCCCGGACCGTAACGCCCGCGACAGCTTCATCCCGGATCACCAGGTCCGTGGCCTCGGTGTCAAAGACAAAGGCAACCCCCGCTTGCCGGCATTGCTCCTTGAGGTATTCCTGGTACCGCGACATCATCAGGGGATAGAGCCGCAGGTCATCGAGGCGGTATTCGATCCGGCCGTCCCGGCTGCGGACAAAATAAGGATGATCAGCACCAAAGGCCAGGTGCTCGTCCAGTGGTTCCGGCAGGCCGGCAGCCCGAAAGGTGGCCACCTCCACGTCATTGCACCAGGTATTGCCGAAAGAGTCTTCTTTTCGCTGCTCGACCACGGCAGCCGGAATCCCCGCCCTGGCCAGCGCCAGGGCGGTGCTCAGCCCGCCAGTTCCCGCCCCGACAACAATAATTCGGGCATTTTCCTGTCCGCTCATGATTTTTCCTTTTTCATCGATTCTGCTCAGCATCACCACCCGGGCCAGTATAAAACTACCTTACCCGAATCTTCGCATTGATGGAAACAATGAAATCAGAATCGGCCAGGAAAAGGATCGGGGTTGCCCATTATGTCTTTACAATTAAAATGGATTCAACGAAAATAGATGTATTACGCATAGTTTTCCGAGGATTTGACGATGAAGACCATGGCCGCCCAGCTCTCTTTGCTGTTTCAGGCGGGGCAGAAGAGAAGCAATGTCCGGCTGCTGATCAAGTTCTGCCTGATCCTGCTGTTGTTTTTCATTCTCTACAGCCTGCTGTTTCACGCGCTGATGCTGTACGAAGGCCGGGAGTTCTCCTGGGTAACCGGTTTTTACTGGACCCTGACGACCATGTCCACCCTGGGCTTCGGAGACATCACCTTTACCAGCGATGTGGGCAAGATTTTTTCGGTGGTGGTCCTCCTCAGCGGTATCATCTTCCTGCTGGTCATGCTGCCCTTTACCTTTATCCAGTTTTTTTACGCCCCCTGGCTGGAAGAGCAGAACAAGGCCCGGGCTCCGCGGACGGTCAGCCAGGACCTGGCCGGCCACGTCATCATGACCTATTTTGACGATATTACCGTCAGCCTGATCCAGCGGCTGGTGCAATACCGCATCCGGTACATCCTGGTGGTAGCGGATCTGCAGGAGGCCCTCAACCTTCACGACCAGGGTTATGCCGTGGTGGTCGGCGACCTGGATGATCCGGATACCTACCGGCGCCTGAATGTCGACCGGGCCGCCATGGTGGTCGTGCTCAACGACGACGAAGTCAGCACCAATATCATTTATACCATCCGCGAAATCAGCCCGGACGTGGTCACCGTGACCAATGCCGACCGCGAGGAATCCCTGGATATTCTCGGCCTGGCCGGCAGCACCCATGTGCTGCGGATCCACCGGCTGCTGGGTCGGGCCCTGGCCCGGCGGGTGCACGGCGTCAGCATGACCTCCAACGTGGTGGGCCGGTTCGACCAGCTGCTCATCGCCGAGGCCTCGGCCATGCGCACCTGGCTGCAGGGCAAAACCCTGGCCGAAAGCCACCTGCGTCAGATTGCCGGGGTAACGGTGGTCGGGCTGTGGGAAGCCGGACGGTTTATTCTGCCCGGGCCGGATTCCCGGATTGGTGAATCAACGGTGCTGATGCTGGCCGGAACCGAAGACCAGCTGAAAAGATTTAACCGGTCTCTCGAGGACGACCGCGTCGATCTGCCGGCCAGGGGCCGGGTCCTGGTGCTGGGCGGCGGACGGGTCGGCATGGCCATCGCCGAAAAGCTGGAAGATCAGGGGATCGATTTCCGGGTGATGGAAAAAAAGGCCGGTATTGCCGCCCGGGACGAGCGGTATATCGCGGGCAGCGCCGCCGAACTGGAGGTTCTGCAGCAGGCCGGCCTCCAGGAGGCGTCCGCCGCGGTCATCACCACCCATGACGACAACCTCAACATCTACCTGACCATTTATATCCGTCGCCTGCGGCCGGATATTCAGATCATCAGCCGTTCCAGCCTTGACCGTAACATCAACACCCTGCACCGGGCCGGGGCCAACCTGGTCATGTCATACAGCTCCCTGCTGAACGCCACCATTCTGAACCTGCTGCAGCCGCAGAAAATATTAATGCTCTCTGAAGGACTCAATATCTTCCGGGCCGCCCTGAACGCGAAACTGCACCACCAGTCCCTGCTTGATCTGTCCATCCGCGAACAGACCGGGTGCAGCGTGGTGGCCATCAAACGCGAGGGGGAACTGATCTCCAACCCGGACCCGGCCATCCGCCTGAAAAAAGGAGATGAGCTGCTGCTGATCGGAACGGCGCCGGCAGAGAAAAAATTCCTGGAAACATTTCCCCAGACCGCTTTTCCGGGTTCCAGACCTGCAGCCCCAAACCATACTTAACCCGGATATTTCATGAAATTTTTTAAAAAGAATTACTTTATTTCATTATCTCAATTATTTATACTTAATTTAGCAGTCATTCCAAAATTACAAATTGTCATTTTGGATTTGCGGAAAAAAATCATTTTTATATTAAAAAATTCCACCCTGCGGGCGAGTCACCTTGAGCGCATCTGCTGTGTTATGGTGAAAAGTTCATAAACATCCAGGTACAATTTGTATTTTGAAAAAGAGCCTGAATTTATTAATAACTATCTGAAGTTTA
>JAWOCW010000369.1:0-9176 GCA_046483615.1 Desulfosudaceae bacterium | reverse complement strand
TTTACGGCGAAAAGATTCCGCCGGAACGGTACCACCCCCTGCTGAACCAGGCCGTGCGGGAAGAGTACGAAAAAGCGCTGGTCCTGGAATCCCTGGCCCGGGAAGAAGGCCGGCTGGTCGGCGAGATCGCCGCCACCACGGGCCTGGCGGTACCCACCGTGGCGACCTGCCTGGTGGACCTGGAAAAAGAGGGACTGGCCGGCGTGACCGGTTATGAGGACCGGAACCCCCGGTTGATCCGGCTGGAGAACTGAAGCGGAATGAGACTTTTTACGAAGCCGTCAAAGACAATACTCACAAAACGGGGATAGTATGGCAACTACAGAAAAGATGACGGGAAGTGTCGTGGTGGTTGGCGCCGGTATCGCCGGCATGCAGGCCTCACTGGATCTTGCCAATTCAGGGTATTACGTCCACCTGGTGGAACGATCACCCACTGTCGGGGGGTTGATGGCTCAGCTGGACAAGACCTTTCCGACCAATGACTGTACCATATGAGTGATTTCACCCAAACTGGTCGAGGTCGGCCGGCATCTCAACATCAACATAATAACCAATACCGAGGTGGAATCGATATCCGGCGAACCCGGTAATTTCACCGTTCAGCTCGTCAACCAACCCCGGTATATCGATCCCGTCAAATGTACCGGCTGCGGTGAATGCAGCCGGGTCTGTCCAGTCAAGGGACCGGATGAATTTAACTGTAATCTGGCCAATCGTTCGGCTACCTACATTAAATACGCCCAATCCGTGCCACTGTCCTATGCCATTGATCCGGACTTATGCATCGGCTGCGGTTTGTGTGATAAAATCTGTATCGCCGAGGCCATAACCTACAGTGACAAGGTCAACACCACCGAGGTTGAGGCCGGGGCGGTCATCCTGGCTGCCGGGACGGAGCCCTTTGATCCCGGGCACCTTGATTTTTACGGATACGGCAGCTCCCCGAACGTTCTCACCAGCCTGGAATTTGAACGTATCCTCAGCGCTACCGGCCCTTATCAGGGTCATCTGCGGCGTCCGCTTGACCTGAAACTGCCGGCACGAATCGCCTGGCTGCAATGTGTCGGTTCCCGCGACAATAATCGCTGCGACAACGCCTACTGTTCTTCGGTCTGCTGCATGTACGCGGTCAAAGACGCCATGATCGCCAAGGAACACTCCCACGAAGACCTTGAGTGCGCCATCTTCAACATGGACATGCGGACCTTCGGCAAGGACTATGAAAAATACTTTCACCGGGCCAAAGACATGGGCATTCGCTTTACTAAAGCGCGCGTCCACACCGTCTTGCCCCTGGCTGACGGCGATCTGCGTTTGCGATACGCCGATGATGCCGGTCAGATGCGCGAAGAAGTCTTTGATATGGTGGTACTGTCGGTGGGATTGCAACCGGCCGAGACCACCCTTAACATGGCCCGACGGTTGGGAGTCGACCTGAACCGTCATCAGTTCGTTGAGACTCAACCATTTTCCCCGGTGGAAACGTCGCGACCGGGTATTTATGTCTGCGGGGCTTTACAGGGGCCCAAAGACATTCCGGAATCAGTCACCCAGGCCAGTGCCGCCGCCGGACGGGCGGCTATGGGTCTTGCTGCGGTTCGGGACACCTGTACCAAAAAAGAAAATATTCCCGAAGAAATGGATATCGCCGGACAGGAGCCCCGAGTCGGGGTCTTTGTCTGTAAATGCGGCATCAATATCGCCGGAGTCGTTGACGTCGACCGGGTGGTGGCCAGCGCCGAACGGCTTCCCCAGGTGGCCTATTGTAACACCAACCTGTTCACCTGCTCCCAGGATGTGCAGGACACCATGAAAGAAATTATCCGGGAAAACAACCTCAACCGGGTGGTGGTGGCTTCCTGCACGCCCAAAACCCATGAACCCATATTCATGGAAACCCTGGAAGCCTGCGGCCTGAACAAATATCTTTTTGAAATGGCCAATATCCGCAACCAGGACTCCTGGAGCCATACCAACACCCCGGAGCAGGCGACCGAAAAAGCCATTGACCTGGTCCGAATGGCCGTGGCCAGAGTCGTTACCCTTTACCCGCTGCACGACAAGCAGATACCGGTTACCAAAACCGGGCTGATCGTGGGAGGCGGCGTGGCCGGACTGAACGCCGCCCTGGTGCTGGCCGAACAGGGATTCGAGACCATTCTCCTGGAAAAAGAAGATCGGCTGGGCGGCATGAGCCTCAATCTTACAAAAACCATTGAAGGCGAAGACATTGGCGCCTATCTCAAGACCCTGATCGAACGAGTCACCAATCATCCCGGCATCGAAGTCCTGACCAACGCCCTGATCGTCAATTTTTCCGGATTCAAGGGTAATTTCCAAACCGAGGTACTGGTCGGTCCGGCCATGTATGAACGGAAAATAAAACATGGCGCGGTCATCCTGGCCACCGGTGCCACGGAATATGAACCGACCGAGTACCTCTATGGTCAGGAGGAATCGGTAATAACCCAGACGGAACTGGCCCGGCGCCTGGCAACAGAAGATATGGGCGACCTGGACCAGGTAGTCATGATCCAGTGCGTCGGTTCCAGAAATGAGACCAACCCGGCCTGTTCCCGTTACTGTTGTCAAGCGGCTGTAAAAAATGCGCTGACCATAAAAAAGGCGCGTCCGGAGGCCGAGGTATATATCCTTTATCGTGATATGCGAACTTACGGTTTCCTGGAGGACTACTACACCGAGGCCCGGAAACTGGGAGTACTGTTCTTCCGATACGAGGCCGAAGAACCGCCGCTGGTTGAAGAAACCCCGAACGGCCCGGAAGTTACCTTTACCGACCACGTTCTGGGGCGCAAGCTGCGCGTGGCCCCGGATATCGTGGCTTTGAGCACCGGCATGCGACCGGCTGATACCGAGGAACTGGGGCAGATCATGAAGCTCGACCGTAACTCCGAAGGTTACATGATTGAAGCCCATGTCAAGTTGCGGCCGGTGGAGATGTCCACGGAGGGCGTTTACATTTGCGGCACCGCCCACAGCCCCCGCCTGATCCCCGAGGCGATTTCACAGGCCCAGGCGGCCGCTTCCCGGGCCGCCGCCCTGCTGTCCCGCTCCAGCCTGACCCTGTCGGCCGTTATCGCCCAGGTTGATCCGGAAAAATGCGCCTCCTGTCTCGTCTGCGTTCGCTCCTGCGTTTACGGCGTTCCCAGAATCAACCAGGACGGCGTCAGTGAAATTGATCCGGCCTTGTGCCAGGGCTGCGGTGTCTGCGCCGCCGAATGTCCGGCCAAGGCCATTGAGCTGAACTGGTATGAAGACATCCAGATAACCAGTAAAATTGACGCGCTACTGGAGGAAATTGACTGATGTCAGAAAATTTTGAACCAACCATTATCGCTTTTTGCTGTAATTACTGAGGGTATTCAGCGGCGGACCTGGCAGGTTCGATGCGTCTGCAGTACCCTACCAGCATTAAAATTATTCTGGTACCCTGCACGGGTAAGGTAGATGTAATTCACCTTCTCCGAGCCTTTGAAAAAGGCGCTGACGGGGTCTACCTGGTGGGTTGCATGGAGGGAGATTGCCATTTTATCAGCGGTAACCTGAAAGCCCGGCGACGGGTGGAGCGGGCTCAAAAAATTCTTGATTCCATCGGCATCGAGGGAGAAAGAGTCCGCATGTACAACCTTTCTTCCGGCGAAGGCCCCCTCTTCGCCCAATTTGCCCAGGAAATGCATGAAATAATATGTAAACTGGGACCCAGTCCCATTAAACCCAAAACGAGCAGGCATCGGGCGGCTTGACCAGGCCGCCAACCACCGTTTAAAAAGTGAGGAAAGACATATGATTGTCGCTGAACCAAAACCCATCCAGGAAATTATCGGCTATGTCGAAAACCATGGCCGTATTCTGGTGCTGGGATGCAATGAATGTGTCACGGTTTGTGAAGCCGGCGGTAAAAAAGAGGTTGCTATTCTGGCTTCAACTTTGCGAATGCACTTCAACAAAGAAGGCCGGGATGTAACGGTTGAAGAATTCACCCTGGAACGTCAGTGCGATCATGAGTATCTGGAAGAGATCCGCGACCGGGTGGACAACTATGATGCCATCATTTCCCTGGCCTGCGGCGTCGGCGTTCAGTTTACCGCGGAAAAATACCTGGAGATGCCGGTATACCCCGGTGTCAACACCTGTTTTCTTGGCGCCACCGAAGAGCGGGGGGTCTGGGGAGAACGCTGCCAGGCCTGCGGTCAATGCGTCCTGGCTTACACCGCCGGGATATGCCCCGTGGCCAGATGCGCCAAGCGACTGCTGAACGGTCCCTGCGGTGGATCAACCGACGGCAAGTGCGAAATTAGCAAAGAAGTCGACTGTGCCTGGCAATTGATTATTGATCGCCTCAAGGCGCTGAACCGTCTGGATGATTATGAAAACCTGTTCGCAATCAAAGACTGGTCCACTGACAGAGCCGGGGGACCCAGAAAAGTGACCAAGGAGGATGTTGCCGAATGAGCCCTAAAACGCCAAGCCGACTTGAAAAAGTGCTGACTTCCGGACATCTGGCTGTAACCTCGGAATGCGGCCCTCCCCGGGGCACCGACCCGGACGTCATCACCAGGAAAGGCGAACTGCTGAAAGACTGCGTGGACGCTATCAATATTACCGACAACCAGACCTCGGTTACCCGCATGTGCAGCCTGGCTGCCTGCATCCGGTTAAAACTGATGGGTCTGGAACCAATTCTGCAAATGGTCACCCGTGACCGCAACCGCATTGCCATGCAAAGTGATATCCTGGGAGCGGCCTCCTTTGACATTCACAATATTCTCTGCCTGTCCGGAGACCACCAGAGTTTTGGAGACTGTGCCAGCGGCCAGAATGTCCATGACCTGGACTCCATGCAGTTGATCCAGACGGTTCGGCAGATGCGTGATGAAGGCAAATTCCTCGGCGGTGACGAGATCGCCCGGCCCCCCGCCATGTTTGTGGGCGCGGCGGCCAATCCCTTTGCCGATCCGTTTGAAATCCGGGTACCGCGCCTGGCCAAAAAAGCTGCCGCCGGAGTGGAATTTATTCAGACCCAGTGTATCTATAATCTGGACAAATTCGAAGAATGGATGAAAGGGGTTCGCGACCGGGGGCTCCATGAAAAAATATTTATCATGGCCGGCGTGACACCCATGAAATCGGCCGGCATGGCCAAGTTCATGAAAAACCGGGTGCCCGGCATGGATGTTCCCGACGAAGTGGTCAAACGTCTGTCCGACACTCCCAAGGAAAAACAGGCCGAAGAAGGCGTCAATATTTGCGTGGAGACGATCGAACGTTTAAAGGAAATGGAAGGTATCAGCGGTTTTCATATCATGGCCATCGAATGGGAAGAAAAAGTACCGGAAATCGCTAAAAGGGCTGGCCTTTTACCCCGGCCTGCGATAGAATAAAAATAGAGCGGGGGTTACCATTTGTTCCTGATAATGGTACGGCCTTTGGAAATTATGAAACAAATGAAGAAAGGGATGGGATTATGGCTGAAAAAAGAGTTCTAGTGGTTGACGATGAACCGGATCTTGTCACGGTCATTAAAAAATACCTGGAGGATGAAGGCTTTAAGGTGGAGGTGGCTTATAATGGCATAGAGGCCTTGGAAAAAGTAGCCGCTAATCCGCCGCACGCGATTGTTCTGGACGTGATGATGCCGGAAAAGGACGGTTATGAAACCTGCTCCGAACTTAAGTCCAATGAGAAATACTCCGACATTCCCATCGTGCTGCTGACCGCCGTGGCCGATCACGTCAGCTCCACCCGCTATTCCCATTTTGACGGCATGTCCATGGAAGCTGACGATTACCTGCCCAAGCCCGCCTCGGCGGAAGATATCTGCGAAAGCGTCAAAAACCTGATCGGGTAACCCAATCAAATCAAACGACCAGGCAATTTGCTTCGTTGATATAACCAGATAAAGGCTTGTCCATCCCGGTTACCACAGCCGGGATGGACTTTTTTATGATTTAACCGGAAGAGTCACCGTGAACACCGACCCCTGTGCGGGGGCGCTCTCCAGCGTTATGGTACCATTCATCTTTTCCACCAGACCTTTTACAATCGGAAGCCCCAGGCCGGTACCGGTGATGTAACGGGTATTATCATCCTTGACCCGATAAAACTTTTCAAATATTTTGTCCTGATGCCGCTCATCAATGCCGAAGCCATTGTCTGCCACCTTCACTCGCAGGTTTTCATCGACCAGGTCCATGCTCACGGTAATCTCTCCGCCTTCACCGGTATAATTAATGGCGTTGGTGACCAGGTTGCCGAAAATACTTTCCAGGGCCATGGGATCCGCGGTTAATTCCGGAAATTCAGACTGAGCCAGCTCCAGGGAAATTTTCTGCTGCTTGGCTTCGGCCCGGCTGCCGAGGAAATCAACAATACTGGCCAGCAGTTCCTCCACTTTGATCTGCCTGATATTATGGACGGTGCCGCCGGCTTCAATCCGGGAAAGATCCAGCAAATCGCCGATCAACGAGATAAGGGCGCTGGTTTTCTCCTTGGCCCGGGAAATAAGATATTGCTCGTCATGAGTTTCCGTGTCGCCGCCGGCCATGTCTTTTAAGACCACCCCCAGCTGCTCGTGAATAGTTGACAGCGGCGAACGTAATTCATGGGACACCTTGGCCACGAACTCGGATTTAAGCTGATCCAGCATTTTGATGGAAGTAATGTCACCCAGGGTGACCACCGCCCCGATACAATCCCCCGCCTCACTGAACACGGAACGACCCCGGGCGATCAGAAATTTTCCGCCGGCCGCCTCCAGTTCATATATGGAAACATCGTCACTTTTGTCCCCGTCACCCCGGGATAATGCCCTGACCATTTCACAAAAGCCCTCATCCTCGATATAAGTTGAGATATCGCTGCCAGCCGAAGCCTGCTGATCCAGATCGGCAATCTCTTTGAAAGCCGGATTGATCAGAACCACCTGCCCGGAAATGTCGGTCACCACCATGCCGTTAGGTAAAGAGGCCACGATAGCGCTGATACGGCTTTTTTCGGTATCCAGATCGGCCAGGGTCTTCTGGCGTTCCGCCGCCAGCCTTTCAGTTTCCTGTTGCAGGCTGATTTTTTCCATGGCCCGTTCCACCACTATTCTCAGCTGGGTGGGATCGAAGGGCTTGGGAATAAAATCATAAGCGCCCTGCTTCATGGCTTCAATGGCGGTCTCAACCGTGGCAAAACCGGTAATAATTATAACCAGAATATCTTCTTCCCGGGCCTGAATTTCCCGAAGCACGTCCATGCCGTCAATGCCGGGCATCTTCAGGTCAAGCAGAACGATCGAGAAAGAATCTTCTTCAATCAGATCCAGCCCTTCTTTACCATTAGGCGCGGCCAGCACTTCGCAATCCTTGACCCGTCTCAGGACCCGCACGCATCCCTCCCGGATATCCTTCTCATCGTCAACTACCAGAATCTTAATGGGTTGTTTAACTTCCACTGTCTTCATCTCCTTTTTCGTTTTCAACAGGCAGTTCTATGGTAAAAACAACTCCTGTGTCTGACTTGTTTTCAGCAGAAATAACACCACCATGTTCGTCAATAATGCTGTAAACCAGGCTCAATCCCAGTCCGGTTCCCTTGCCTTCTTCCTTGGTGGTATAAAAAGGTTCAAAAATATGCGCCAGCACCTCATCGGGAATGCCCGGTCCGGTATCAGAAATGGCGATGAATACACGATCGCCGGCCGGTTTATGTCCTGTTTCTATAACCAGTCGTCCCTTGCCTTCCATGGCCTGGGCGGCATTCAGAATAATATTCATGAAAACATGATTCATCTGCTGCATATCCGCCGTCACAAAAAGCGGCTGGTCGGAAAAATTCTTTTCTATCTCGATATCATGAAACAAAGTCTGATTCTCCAACAAAAAGAGTGTCCGGGAAACTATTTGATTAATGTCCACGGAACTCTTTTTCATGCGGGTCTGACGGGCAAACTCCAAAAGCTCTTTAACCGTTTCAGTGCCCCGCTGGGCATCACTGATAATACGCTGCACATCCTCCACCGCCTCTTTGGTGAGCTCATAATCTTCAAGCAGTAATTTGGCGTAAAGGGTTATCCCCCCCAGAGGATTGTTCAGCTGGTGGGCGACCCCGGCCGCCAGTTTTCCCAGGGAAGACATCTTTTCCGCCTGCAAAAGCTGGGTTTGAGCTTTTTGCAGGTTGGCCTTCATGCGCAACTCCTCGGTCATGTCGTGAAAAAAACCAATCGAGGCGATCTCCTGGTCACCTTCGTACACAACCGAGGCATTCAACCTGATGGGAAGAGTTCCGCCGTCCTTGCGCAGCATGGTAACATCATAAGACTTTAACTTGCCTTTACCGCCGTGCTCATCACTTCTTAACCGGCGCATCACCTCCCGGGCCCCGTCATCCGGATAAACATCCCGGATATTAAGCTTCTGAAAAGCCTCATCAACACCGTAGCCGGTTATTTCCGAAGCCGCTTCATTAAAAATGATTATCTGGCCGGTCATGTCGGAGGCGATAACACCATCCACCGAACTCAGGATCAGGTTATGCAAAAAAGCGTTAGACCGTTCCACCCTTTCCAGCATCTCGCCCACCGCGTAGATATCAAAATCAACGGTCACCATGGCCTCTATCCTGTCGTCGGCAAAAATCGGATAAGAATAGAAACAGACACCGTCGCCGGCCACGTCAAAATTACCTCGTTTCATACTGGCCAGGGCGGGCTGCCAGGTCTCTTTGACGCGGCGGGCGGTGCAATTCTCACAGGGCTGATCCCGTTTGCAGAAAACCTGATAACAGATCCGCCCTTTAATTTCCTCGCCCCCGGCCATCTGTTTGGTATATTGATTGGCCGCCAGAATTTTGTAATCCGGATCAATAATAAAAAACTTTCTCTGGGTAGAATCAATCGCCTTGAGAATCAGTTCCTTTTCTCGGTCCATTGTTGTCATCCCTCCGTTTGCGAGCCTGCCTGCGATCTGCTTAAGCAGTTGATTCAAATGAGTATCAAATGGACAATCCGCCTGATGAGTCGCCTGATAAACCGCCTGATGATTCAGTAAAGGTCCGGGGTGAACTTTTTTTAGACTTGAGTTTTTGCCGATCCTGATATATGTATTCATAAAAATAACATAATCAGGTAAAGGTTAAAATGAAAATTCTGATAGCAGATAGTATTGATG
>JAWOCW010000309.1:0-4854 GCA_046483615.1 Desulfosudaceae bacterium | reverse complement strand
GGAAAAATCGCCGAAAGAATGAGCAGCCTGCCGACAAAGCAGTCCCCCGACCTGTCACCAAACCTGTCACCAAACCTATCACTGATCAACATTGATCATCATTGCAGCAATGAATACTTCGGCGGCTTACAGCTGGTGGAATGCCAGGCCAGCGCCACCGCCGAAATCATCTACCGGCTGATTAAAGTTCTGGGGTATCCGGTTACCAAAGAAATAGCCTATGGCATTTACACCGGCATCGTAACCGATACCGCCTCATTCAGCTTCAGCAATACCACCCCGGTTTCCCTGAAAATATGCGGCGAAATGATGGAGGCCGGGGTTGATCCGAGCCATGTTTACCATAACGTTTACATCACCTACTCGCCGGAACGGATTCGGTTCATGCAGATGGTGCTGGAAACTTTTGTGGTCTCAAAAGGCAACAAGGTGTCTTTTATGATGGCCACCCGGGAAATGATTCATAAAAGCGGCATGAAACCGGAAAACGTCGGCCGCATCGTCAACTATGCCAAACATATTGAAAACGTCATGGTTTCCGCCCTGGCGCTTCAGGAAGATGATAACACCGGCTGTCAGCCGGATGAACCGGCCAACTTTCATGTCAGCCTGAGATCGGACGGCGCCATTGATGTTTCAAAAATAGCGGTTAAATTCGGCGGCGGCGGCCATCACCGGGCGGCCGGATTTAACATTACAGCCACCTTTCAGAACGTCCGGAAAACCATCCTGGGACTGGCTGAAAATATATGATCCGGCCCACAGGTAAACGAATCCATTGAACGGCATTGTAGTCCTAGATAAACCGGCTGATATCTCTTCCGCCAGGCTGGTCGGACGGATCAAGCGATTATTCCAGGCCGGCAAGGTGGGACATGCCGGAACGCTTGATCCTTTTGCCACCGGCCTCATGATCTGCCTCCTGAACCGGGCTACCCGGCTGGCCGGATTTTTTCTGCACGACGACAAAACCTATCTGGCCACCCTGCGGCTGGGACAGGAAACAGACACCCTCGACGCCACCGGCACGATAACGGCGACCCATGACCTTGAGGCCGGGCGTTTATCCGAGAACGAAATTGCCCGGATCTGCCGTTCCTTTGAAGGCGAATCATGGCAGGTGCCGCCGGCTTATTCCGCGGTCAAACACCAGGGAATCCCTCTTTACAAGCTGGCCCGAAAAGGGGTGACCGTTGAAAAGCCGCCCCGGCGGATAATGATTTCAAAGATTGACGTAAAAAGCGTCTGCCTGCCCGAGGTAACCATTGAAGTAGCCTGTTCCGGTGGCACCTATATCCGGACCCTGGGGGCGGATATAGGCCGGGAGCTCGGTTGCGGCGCCCACCTGACAGCGCTTCGCCGAACGGAATCCAGTGGTTTTACGATGGCCGAAGCCTGGACTCCGGCGGACCTGGAAAATATGGCCGCCGGCGACACCCTTTCGGACAGCCTTATTCCCATGAACCGGTCTTTGCGCCGGATGCCCGCCTATCCGGCCGACCGGACGCTGGCGGCTAAAATCAGGAACGGTCTCCGGATTGACTTAAAAACCCTGGGCCCGCCGCCACCAACCGACCGGCAGGGTCATTTTCAGGTGATCGATGACAACGGCGACCTCATCGCGGTAATGGAAATAAAGGAAGAATCCCTGGGTTATTGTTGCGTTTTTCCGGATTAACGGATACTATCAAAAATAATGGCGGGCCAAAAGCCGGTCAGGTCAAATTCCGGCCGGGATATTGCCGGCATCCTGGTTTGCGCTGTATTTTCCAATTATTTCAACAAGAAAAGCACACGCTCTCAATCCCGTACCGGGCGGTAATCTGGTTGTAAATAATTTTTATTTTTTCGCAAAGCCGACCGGAATATGCGACGAAAGCAAGTTTTTTGTATCTTTATCGAAAACATCCGATTTATAATTGACTTTTAGGTTTAAAAGCTTTGTAATAACGTGATATGAATAATCTATAGCAGTGAAGAAATAAAAGCAGTGAAGAAATAAAAATATGATCACCAAACATAAGATCCAGGGAGGAAAGCGTTAAATGGCGTTCTCAGCAGAAGACAAAAAAGAATTGATTGACAAGTTCAAACAGCATGACAAGGATACCGGTTCTCCGGAAGTACAGGTAGCCCTACTGACTCACCGGATCACCTACCTGACCGAACACGTCAAGGTGCATAAAAAAGACCACCATTCCCGCCGGGGTTTACTGATGCTGGTCGGCCAGCGACGCAAGCTTCTCAATTACGTCAAAAACAAGGACGTCAACCGCTACCGTACCATTATCAAGGATCTGGGTCTAAGAAGATAAGCGACCTTTATGGCCCCGACGGGAGCCGCGGGGGGTGGCTTCTTACGGCAAACAGTTCCCGGCCGGTCCGGTCGAGACCGGACCGAACCCGGGCAAGGCAACATAACTTAATCAGACGTGAAATGGCGAAAGAGGCGCCGCGTTCCGGATACCGACAGGCGATAGCCCACTTTTCACGACACCACTTTCTGGCGGCTGGCTGTCAACACAGCCATAAACAGGCCGCCATTTTATTATTATTTTAGGAGAAACTATTGAAAGAACAAAAATTTGAAGCGACTTTAAACGGCAAGCCCTTTTCCATCAGCACCGCCAAACTAGCCAAACAGGCCTCCGGCTCAGCCGTAGTACAATATGGTGAAACGATCGTGCTGGTAACGGTGGTGGCGGAAGAAGACCCCAAGGAAAATGCCAGCTTTCTGCCCCTGGCAGTTGAGTACCAGGAAAAAATTTACGCCGCCGGGCGCATACCCGGCAACTATTTCCGGCGTGAAATGGGACGGCCCAGCGAAAAAGAGACCCTGACCTGCCGACTGATCGACCGGCCCATCAGGCCTCTATTCCCGGAGGGATACAAATATGAGACCCAGGTTATCGCCACCGTGCTGTCCATGGACCGGGAAAACGAGCCGGACGTGCTGGCCATTGTCGGTGCTTCGGCCGCGCTGGAATTGTCGGATCTCCCCTTTCAGGGCCCCATCGCGGCGGTCCGGGTCGGCCGCCTGGACGGCCGTTTTATAGCCAATCCCACCGCCCAGGAGCTGGAAGCCTGCGACATGGCAGTGGTGGTGGCGGGCTCGGAGTCCGGGGTTGTCATGGTGGAAGGCGGCAGTGATGTCGCCAGTGAAGCAGACATGCTGGAGGCCATCTTTTTCGGCCACGAGGCCCTGTTGCCCCTTATCAAGATACAGAAACAATTGAAAGAGGTGTGCGGCAAAGCCAAGCGCGAGATACCACCGGTGGAAATCGACCAGGCCCTGCTGGACAAAATTGAGCAGGAGGCCGCCGGCCGTATCCGGGAGGCGGTTTGCACCACGGGCGGCAAGGAAGTGCGTAAAGCCGCCGTAAAAGAGGTCCGGACGTCGCTTATGGAAACCCTGGGCGAGGAGTACCAGGAACGCCGGGACGAAGTCAAATCTCTCTTCTCGGAGCTGGTTAAAAAGATCAGCCGGGATATCGTGCTTAACGACAACAAGCGCATCGACGGCCGGGCTTTTGACGAAGTCAGGCCGATAACCTGCGAAGTCGGCATTCTGCCCCGAACCCACGGCAGCGCCTTGTTCACCCGCGGTGAAACCCAGGTACTGGGCGTCATGACCCTCGGCTCCGGTCAGGATGAACAGAGAATTGAAACCCTGGGCGGCGACGAAACACGTCCGTTTATGCTGCATTATAATTTCCCGCCCTATTCGGTGGGCGAGACCAAACGCATGCTGGGACCGAGCCGGAGAGACATCGGCCACGGCAACCTGGCTCACCGGGCCATTACCAACGTCCTGCCGGACAAGGAAGACTTTGATTATACCATCCGCATTGTCTCCGAAGTTCTGGAGTCCAACGGCTCTTCCTCCATGGGCACGGTCTGCTCCGGTATCCTGGCCCTGATGGACGGCGGCGTGCCCATTAAAGCGCCGGTTTCCGGCATCGCCATGGGGCTGGTCAAGGACGGCGACCAGGTCGCGGTGCTGACCGACATTCTCGGCGACGAGGATCATTTCGGCGACATGGATTTCAAGGTCACCGGCACGGCCGAGGGCATTACCGCCCTGCAGATGGACATAAAGATCAAATCCCTGACCCGGGATATAATGGAAAAAGCTCTGGAACAAGCGCGGCAGGGCCGGCTGCATATTCTGGACCGGATGCTGGAAGCGCTGGACAGCCACCGGGACGACATCTCTCCGCACGCACCCCGCATTCACCTGGTCAAAATCCACCCCGATAAAATTCGTGAACTGATCGGCCCCGGCGGTAAGATCATCCGGGAATTGCAGTCACGCACCAACACCCGCATCGAAGTTGATGATGACGGCGTGGTCAAGATCGCGGCCGCCTCGGACGAAGAGGCCCGGGTGGCCATCGACGCGGTGGAAGAGATCGGCAAGGTCCCCGAGGCCGGCGAAATATTTGAAGGCGAAGTTGTCCGGATTACTGATTTCGGCGCCTTTATCCAGATAAAACCGGGTACTGACGGACTTTGCCATATTTCCGAACTGGCCCATCACCATGTTAAATCCGTTACCGATATCGTCAAAATGGGCGACATGGTTA
This sequence comes from Desulfosudaceae bacterium, assembly GCA_046483615.1. GTDB lineage: Bacteria > Desulfobacterota > Desulfobacteria > Desulfobacterales > Desulfosudaceae > CAYTQK01. The sequence goes on along the minus strand of JAWOCW010000309.1, from coordinate 268 downwards.
AAGTCAAGGTGCTGGAAGTCAACCCCGAAGGAAAAATCCGGTTGAGCCGTAAAGCGCTGTTACCGGCTCCGGAAAAGGACAGCCAGGACAATCGTGGCGGCAACGACGGAAAGAAGCGGGACGGCGGAAATTTCAAAAAGGACAACAACCGACGCCGTTAGTTTTTATTGATCAAGATTGAGCCGGTTGCCCCATGACCTCAACAACGACGCGCGTGCAGCTGCTTCGGCTCCGGCCGGAGACAGATGGTGATATCCCCCTGCCAAAC
>JAWOCW010000303.1:0-2581 GCA_046483615.1 Desulfosudaceae bacterium | reverse complement strand
CGAAAAAGCCCCCTCCGCAGGTCTCCAGCTCCGGGACCAGGACTTCCACAAAAAAGTGCAGTATTTTGGCGGTTACTCCCCAGATAACCAGGTCTTCAAAGGGATAGAGCAGTTCCATCATTTCCGGCAGGCGGCCATGCAGGCCGTTGCTGAAATGGGTGTCAATCACCGTGCGCAGCGGAATCTCCAGTACCCGGGCAATCTCCGCGGGGTCGTAGCGGATAGTGTCCTGCTGGTTCCAGGTGCCGGCAAATACTTCGATGACGGTGTTTTCCAGGGTTTGAAAGTGGCCCAGGGAACCGGCGTAGGAAACGTTTTCCGGAGATATGCCCAGCTCTTCTTCCAGTTCCCGGACAGCCGCCTGCAGGGGATCGGCGTCGCTTTCTTCAACGCGGCCTCCCGGCAGGGCCACCTGATTGCGCCAGGTATAGCCTTGGCGGTTGGCTTTTAAAATGGCCAGGATACGGGTCTCTTCCCGGCCGAACAAAAGCAGGGAGACACTGGCCGGGCGGTAGTCCCAGTCCGGGGGCGGCGGGGTCGGGGTTGAGGCGATGACCTTCTCCAGGGTGGGCTGATTTACTTTCAGGCCCTTCTTTTGGTCAGCCGGTTTGTTATTTGTATTTTTCATTAACAACAAAATCCAGAAGTTCAAGGAATTGTTCCGGAGGCAGGTAGCCGGGCTTAGCCCCGATTCTTTCCCCGGTTTTTTCCAAAAACCAAGACGAGGGGAATCCCTGCACGTCATACTTTTTTGTCAATTCCTGATCATCTTCCTGTTTGATGCGGACTGGAATAAAATCCCGGTTCAGAGCCGTTATTACGGTTTCGCTGGTAAAGGTTTCGGAATTCATTTTTTTGCAGTATGTGCACCAGTCCGCGTAAAAATAGAGATAAACCTTCTTGTCCTGTTCCGCGGCCTTGTCAACGGCCGTGCTGTAATCGAACCACTGGATCTTGCTGGCGGCAGCCACGGTTTTTGAGGTGGTTGCCGGGGACGGGTCTTTATTTTCCAAGGGCTCGTTTGAAAAAACCGGGTTGCCGGCCACGGAAAAAAGCAGGAAAAGTCCGATCAGGGCTGGTTTGAAAATTTTTTGTCCAAGCATGGTGGCTCCTTTGTTAAAACTATCGCGGGACAGGGTGAAATATCCGGGTTAGACCGGCGGGTTTGCCGAAGCCGCCCGGAAGCCTGCCGGTCATGAAAAGATCAGGTATATTCCGGCGGCAATCAGCAGAACACCCGCGATCGGGTTGATGTAACGGATAATCCGGTTGATCCGTCTGAGAAATACCAGCAGAAAATTTATAAAAATTGACAGCAATAAAAAGGGCAGGGCCAGGCCCAGAGAATACAGACTCAGCAGCATAATGCCGGTGGTGATGTTTTCCTGGCTGCCGGCCAGAATCAGAATGGAGCCCAGAATTGGGCCGATGCAGGGCGTCCAGCCGGCCGCGAAGGCCATGCCGGCTACCAGCACCCCGAACAGGCGCCAGGACTGGTTTTTAATCAGGGCCCGTTTTTCCATCTGCATGGCTGGAATGCGGATAGCTCCGGACAGGTGCAGGCCCAGGATTATAATTATTATTCCGCCCACGATTTTGACATAGTGGCGGTAATCCTGCAGAAAACTTCCGATAAAAGAAGCGGAAGCTCCCAGCAGCACAAAAACCAGGGAAAAACCCGCCACAAAAAAAATGGTGGACACAATTATTTTCCGGCGCAGCTCCGCCCGCGAGGCGCTGGTCAGTTGATCCAGGGAAACTCCGGTGATGATGGTGAAATAAACCGGCACCAGGGGCAACACGCAGGGCGTGAAAAAAGAAAGCAGACCGGCGCTGAAAGCGGCCAGGTATGACACGGATTGTTCAAACAATTATAAATATCCTGTTTATTCAGCCAGACAGTTCGGCCGCCCGCTGACAGGCGGCCGTCATGGCGGCCATGATGCTTTGCCGGACCTGCCGGTCTTCCATAACCGACAGGGCCGCTGCGGTGGTGCCACCGGGAGAAGTCACCCGGCGACGCAGCTCACCGGGTTCCTCGGCACTTTCTTCCAGCAACGCCAGCGCGCCTTTGAGGGTCTGCCTGGTCAGGACGGCCGCCTCGTCCTGTCCCAGGCCCAGGGAGACACCAGCGTCAATCATGGCCTCGACCAGGTAAAACACGTAGGCTGGCCCGGATCCGGACACGGCCGTGACGGCATTTAAGGCGGTTTCCGGAAAGACCAGTACCTGGCCCGTGGCCGCTAAGACCGTTCTGGCCAGGGCTATATCGGCCTCCGTGGCCTGCTGGTTGGCGCTGAGGCCGCTCATGCCGGCCAGTACCAGGGCGGGTGTGTTGGGCATTACCCGCACCACCGGCATTTGGGCCATGGCCGGCTCGTCGCAGCCGGCATAAAGAAACTGCTCGATTTTTCTGATGGGAAAACCGGCGGCAATCAAGATTACCAGCTTTCTCCGCGGAGCCCCTTTGGCCCCTCCGGACAGCTGTTCCAGCACCTCGGCCATGATTTGAGGTTTGACGGCCAGGATAACAATATCGCTGTGATTGAAGACCTCGGCGTTATCCGTGGTGGTGATTATG
>JAWOCW010000228.1:0-8315 GCA_046483615.1 Desulfosudaceae bacterium | reverse complement strand
GTCTTGCTCTTTCGCCTTCGCTGGGCGCGTTTTGTCTCAGCGGCGATCAGACCTACCGGGATGATGTGGTGGGCGAGGTGGAAATGGACATGGATTATTTCTTTTTTTCGGGCGGCCTGCGCGGGGAAGTCCAGCATCGGGTGGGCATCGTCAATTTCATAGCTTTTGGCGGCGCCCTGGGGCATTACGGCGAGTCAGACTCTGAAACCGTCACCTCTCTTGGTCGGGATGACACCGAATCCACCGATACCGGTCTGGGCTGGGAAGCGGGCCTGCAGGCGGCCATTCAGACCGGTCCGGCTATGACGACCCTTTTTTACCGGCGGGACAGTATGCGGGTAACCACCGAGAATGAAGATGCTTCGGGCAATGTCACTGAATCTGATTCCGAGCAGACCTTCACCTTTGACAATGACACCTTTGGCGTGGATGTCCTTTTCGGCAACGGCATCAGCCTCAGCGCCCTGTATTCGGTTCTGGATGATGAGGGGCGGAATGATGATATCACCATCGTCAAGGTGGGTTTTACTTTCTGATTTACGGCCCCCGGTTTCCCGGCCGGCGGCGCGGTCAGGGCCGGGTTTCCGCGAGCTCGGTCCGGCTGATGATTTCCTCCTGAAGCGGCCGGCCAAGATCGGGAAACAGGGCCGAGTATCCTGATACCCGAACCACCAACCAGGCCCCGGTATTGTTCCGGATTATGATCGGCGAAGGGCAGGCTTACCCCCTATGCTTCTTCACAGCAAAAACGCTTTGTAAATATGTAAATGTTGAGAACGGCCCCCTTTTTTTGCAGGGATTGCCTTTGTTTTCACGGCAATTCAGACATTTTTTGCGACATTGCCGGATTCCATCGGGGCCGAGGCTTGCAACAAGGCGATGAAATCCGTATAGGAACGTGCCTGGAGGAGGTTATCAAGCATGGATGGATCCCGGAACAGCCGGCTTAGTTCAGCTGCGATGGCAAGCTGATCTTCAGGGGACTCAACGGGTGTCAGGATGAGAAAGATGGCATGGGCAATTTTGCCGTCAGGCGCATCAAAATCGATGCCGCGGCGCGATATGCCCATCACGACCAGGGATTTTTTTAACTTCTTAATCCGCGCGTGCGGAAGCGCAACGCCCTTGCCGATACCGGTGCTCATCACTTTTTCCCTTGCCCAGACAGCATCGCCCAGTGCCTGTGCATCCAAACCGGCAGCATTTGCGGCTGCCCCGGCCATTTCATAGATCACTTCCCGGCGGGAGGAGGAGCTGAGTCCTGGCAGAAAAAGTTTCGGGGATAAAAGGTCGAGCAGGCGTAATTTTTTTCCCGGGCGCAGGATCAGGCGCATGCCCGGGCCGCTCAGCATTGAAGTAACAATGGCCATTATGATCAGGGCCACGAACAGCCGTTCGCGGATAACCCCTGCCTCCAGCGCGATAATGCCGACAATAATGCCCATTGCACCCACCGAAACCATGGCAAAACCCACTGACCATGATTCCCGGCGCGACATCTTTCCCCACCAGGCCCCGGTTGTGCCTCCGGCCAGTTTGCACACAAAGGCAACCAGCAGAATGGCCAAAACCAGCGGAAGGTCGAAGTGGGCCGCAAAATTGATCTTCAGGCCGATGCTTGCAAAAAAAACAGGGGCGAAAATAAAGGAAATAAAGTCACCGATAATGACCCGGCTGCGTTCGCGCAGGTGGGAGGAGTCGCCGATGGCCACGCCCATGATAAAGGCGCCCAGAATGGCATGGATGCCGATCCATTCGGTGAAAGCGGCACCCAGGAGTCCCAGCACCAGGGCAAAACTGAGTTCACCGGCCGGCCATCGGGTGTAGGCCTGGATAAACGGCAATATCCTGTGAATAAGCCAGCGGCCGGCCGTCAGCATCGCCGCGATAAAAGTCAGCGTCAGGATAATGGTGAACATAACCGGCGTGCTGTTCCCCGACGGCTCACCCATCAGGCCCAGTATGATGGCAAAAATGATCCACCCGACAATATCGTTAAAAATGGCCGCGCTGATGACCACCATGCCCAGATCGCTGCGGTAAAGATCCATGTCTATGAGGGTTTTGGCGATGATGGGCAGGGCTGAAATGGACATGGCAATGGCCAGAAACAAGGCAAATATCATGGCGTCGGCGTCGGCGTGGCGCCCCAGGGCGTCGGGTATGATCAGCGCCGCGGCCAGTACAATAAAAAAGGGGACGGCAATACTGGCCAGGCCCACCTTAAAACCGGTTTTTCCTTGTTTCCAGATTGTTGACAGGTCTACTTCCATTCCTGCCACCAGCAGGAACAGCCCGATCGCCAGGGTGGCGATGGTCTCCAGGGCAATGGCGTTGGGTCCCCGCAGCGGAAAAAGAAACTCACTTACCCCGGGAGCGATGTTGCCCAGGATCGTCGGCCCGAGAAGAACACCGGCAATGAGTTCGCCCAGAATCGAGGGCTGGCGAAGCCGCTGGGCGATTTCTCCCAGAATGCGTGCCGTGCCCAAAAGGATTCCCAGGGAGAAAAACAGCACCATGATTTGATGGGGATTCAGGGTCTCCATATTGTGCTTTTGCTCAGAATTTTTTTGGGCTTAAAACAGGCGGCTTTTCAATCGCATCGGCGAACGGCTTCTTTAATCCCTGGAATTGATGTCGGGACAACGCTTAGGGTGGTAATGCCGCAATTGAGTAATGTAGGGAGGGCTTCCTCCCGGCCGGCCAATTCACCGCAAATCGACAACGGCATCTGCGGTGCCTCACGACCGGCGATTTCCAGCAGCCGGAAAATGACCTCATGGGTATCATCAAAATACGCCTCGGCTGTTCCATTTTCCCGGTCGGCAGCCAAGGTGTACTGGGTCAGGTCGTTAGTGCCAAAACTCAAAAAATCCGAAAACTTACTTATTCCAGGGGCGGACAGGGCGGCCGCTGGTGTTTCAATCATGGCACCCAGCTTTGGCCTCGGGCCGGCCTGTGCCTGTGACGCCGCCTTTTCCAGATAGTCTTTTACGCGTTGCATATCAGAAGGCAATGTGACCATTGGTACCAGCACATGGAGGTCAAAAATCCTGGTCAATTGAAGAAAGACCTCCAGCTGAGTCAACAGCAGTTCCGGGTATTCCAAAAGAAAGCGAATGCCGCGCCGTCCCAGGGAAGGGTTGGACTCTCGCTGCTTTTTTTTAAATGGAAACGGCTTGTCGGCGCCGATATCCAGCAGACGAACGAATATCGGTAGTTGCCTGGCCTCAAAGAGTGTCTCCCGGACCTCTTTGAGCAGGCGGTGATAATCAGGCAGTCCCTGACGACCCAGGTATATGTTTTCAAGCCGGTAAAGCCCAATGCCGTCAGCACCGTTTTTTATGGCTGCCCTTACATCATCTTTATGCCCCACGTTGGCAAAAACGGATACGGTTTTTCCGCTCTTGGTAATGGCCGGTTTATGAGAATTCGCCCGGGCGCTGGACTTGATCTGATGTATCTGTTTTTGCTTTTGCCGAAAAAAATTTTTTTCCTTTTTTTCCGGGTTTATAACGACCATGCCTTTATCGGCATCCACCAGCGCCGGCTGACCGGATGGCATTGTATGGATTGCGTCCTTAATTCCCGAAACACAGGGAAGGCCCATTTCACGGGCGAATAAAGCGGCGTGGGAAGCTTTGCCGCCGTTTTCAAGAACCACGGCCGATGCTTTGCGGCCGGTGATAAATATCGTATCCGAGGGCATCAAGCGGTTGGTTACCAGCACGGCGCCACGAGGCAGATTTTCCTTGAGTTCATGAGCCCCGACACCGGCGAGCGCCAAAACCAGCCGTTGGGTCAGGTCATGAATATCGTCTGCTTTTTCTCTGGCAATCTCCGCCTCCATTGCGCTGAAACGCTGTTCCCAGCGGCCGAACACAATGGTGACAGCGCTGCCGGCGCTGATCCGTTCTTCCCTGATCCTTTTCTTTACCTCTTCGTTCAGGCCCTTATCGCTTACCATCGCCATATGCGCCTGGAAAATGGCCGAAAGGTCTTCATCAATTTCTTCGGCTACCTGCTCGGTAGTATTCTTCAGATCCCGCCGGACTTCCGCCACAGCCAATTCAAAGCGTCTCAACTCCGCTTCAATCTCAGATACTTCTATATCCTGAAATTCATTAAAACGCCACAATTTTCTTTGATAAATGAAAGTCTTGCCGCAACCCAGCCCGGGAGAAAGGGTTTTGCCGAAAAATTTCTTGTTTGCGTCTTCATCGCCCATTGATGAACCCTATCCCTCCAGCTAAAAAGCGCCGGTCAGAAAAGAGCCTGCTTCTGGCCGGCGCATTGTTTCAGATCCATCTGTAAAAACCCGCTATCCTTGCTCAGAACAACCTAAGAACGAACGAATCAATAGATTTTGGAAAGCAGTTCTTTGTCTTCTTTTACATGATAGGCAATGCCGCGGTAGGTTTGTTCATCAATGCCCTCATCCTCAATGGCTTTGACCATCTCTTCGACAGCCTCCTCTCTCACGTCCTTGTATTCAGAATTTTGGGCACCTCGGATTTTTTCGGCGTAATCCTCCCGGATTTTCTGGATTTTTTCTGCCGCCGCAACAAAAGCTTCAATATCTTCAGCTTTTATATCTTCGGCGGATATTTCCGTGTTTTTGTCCACTTCATTTTCGTAGACATCATCAGGGGTGCTGCCGGCAAAGGCCGCACCATAGCCGCCGGCGAGAGCGACAACAGTTAAAAGAAGCAGAATTGCCATGGGTTTAAAGCCTTTCATAATGTACCTCCTTTATTGGTTTGTTGAAATTCAATCCGTACATGGCCGGAGCTGTTTGCGGATTGTTTAACATGATTAAAGCAAGCATCATGCCATCAGGGTTGGTGCCTCACCATCATTGGCACAGATGGGGATATCGGTCTTGCCTGTTCTTATGGCGCGCTACGAAACAGAAGGGACCTGAGGCAAAATGAAATATTGGCGTCAGAAGCAACCAATAATTATTGCCTGGGGGCGCAGCTCATAATTTAGAACGACACATGTGTTAATTTGTCACAGGGATGCCACTGAATCTGATTTCGAGCAGACCTTTACATTTGACAATGACACCTTTGGCGTGGATGTCCTTTCTGGCAACGGCATCAGCCTTGGCGCCCTGTATTCGGTTCTGGAGGATGAAGGGGCAGAAAGATGCCATCATCATCAAGGTGGGTTTTGCTTTCTGATTTATGGTCCCTGGTTTTCCGGCCGGCGGCGCGGTCAGGGCCGGGTTTACGCGAACTCGGTCCGGCTGATGATTTCGTCCTGAAGCGGCCGGCCGAGATCGGTGAACAGGGCCGAGTATCCGGAAACCCGCACCACCAGGTCCCGATATTGTTCCGGATTATCCCGGGCCTTTGTCAGAGTCTGGTTGGAAACCACGTTGGGCTGGATCTCCATACCGCCCTGCTGAAAATAACCTTTCACCAGGGCGACCATTTTTTCCAGGCGCTCCGGGCCGGAGAACAGGCCCGGGGAGAGCTTGATGTTGATGGCGCAGCCGTTAGCGATTCGGGAGTGATCCAGCCGGGCCACCGAGGCCAGCACCCCGGCCGGCCCTTGGGATTCGGCGCCGTTGGACGGCGACAGGCTGTTGGAGACCGGTTCGCCGGCCGGCCGGCCGCCGGGCAGGGCGCCGAGATAAAGTCCTTCCAGGACGTGCATGCCATAGGAAAAAAATCCCGGCCGGAAGGGACCACCCCGAACCGACTGCCGGCCGGCGACGCGGTCGCAGAAAAAGGCGGCCACCTCCGCGGCCAGGGCGTCCGCCCCGGGATCGTCGGCCCCGTATTTGGGCGGCCGGTGGAGCAGCCGCTGTCGACAGGTTTCGGCCTTTTTGAAGTTATTGTCCAGCATATCCAGCAGCTCCGACATGGTCAGCTCGCCTTGATCAAACACGAAATGTTTTACGGCCGCCAGGGAATCGGCGGCCGTTCCCAGGCCCCGGGCGCTGATGGAGGCGAAATTGTAACGGGCGCCGCCGTCGGTCATGTCCCGGCCGTTGTCCAGGCATCCCTCCAGGGTGGATGAAATAAAGGGGTTGGGAAAGCCGGTCCGGTAAATTTCGTCTTTCAGATTAACGGCCCGGGCCACGGTCTCGATCATGAAATCAACCTGCGCTTTAAAGGCTTCCAGCAACTGCTCAAAGGAGGTAAAGCGGCGGGCGTCGCCGGTGGCCGGGCCGATGCGACGGCCCATGACGCGCGGACAGCCGTTGTTCAGGGCCATTTCCACGGCCGCCGCCAGGGAGATGTCGTTGCCCGAGGTGCAGCCGAAGGTGTTGCCGTCGCCGGTGGGCTCCACGCAGCCGATCACGGCGTAATCCCGGGCGTCGGCCGGCGTCATGCCGGTTTTTTCCAGTGCCTGGACGACAATGTCGTCATTGAACAGGGCCGCGCCCGAGGTGCGGCGATAAGTGGCCAGGGCTTTTTGCCAGAACCAGTCCGGCGTTTGGGACGACAAGCGGATGGTAAAGCTGTTGCCCAGGGATTTGACGTTGGCAAAGGCGTCCAGAATAAGGCCGGACAGGTCGTTGACCGCGTCCCGGCCCTGCCGGTCCACCCCGCCCACGGTGGGCACGCAGCTGTCCGACCCCAGTTCGTTGCCGGTGTTTTTACCGGCATAGGGCAGGATCATGAGGTTGGCGGCGCATTTGATGAGCAGCTCTTCCATCAGCCGGGTGGCCGTCTGGTCGGACAGGCGGCCGGCGGCCCGGTCCCGCGCGAACCAGGGATAGAGATACTGGTCAAAACGGCCGATGGCCAGGATCCCGGCCATGCCGTGGGAGACCAGGGCGGCTACCTGGGTCAGCCAGAGGGCTTGAACGGCTTCGTGAAAATTTTCGGGCGGATTCATGGGCACCCGGCGACAACGGCCGGCGATGGCCCGCAGCCGCTTTTTTCCCTCCGGATCGGCCGCGGTCGCGGCCATGTTTTCGGCTTTGTCGGCGAAACGGCCGGCCAGCACGGCCACGGCCTCGCAGCTGATAATGACCCCTTCCAGAAAATCAGCGGCCGGGCGGTCGCCATCCCGACGGGCTTCGACCAGCCGTTCTTCCGCCCGGGCTTGGATGGCGGTAAACCCCCGGGAAAGGACATTGCGGATACCGAGTACCAGGTGTCCCTGGACGTCAAACACGTTCATGACCAGCGCCGGATTGTTGTGCAGAAGTTCTTGCAGGCCTTTCCAGGCGTAAATCGGTCCGGCGCCCGGCACGCTGGCCGATCGCCCCAGGCGGCCCAGGTCCAGCCCTTTCAGGCGCCGCCGGATGCTGAGAGGGTTCAGGGCCGGTTTGAAATTCAGGCCGTGCTTTTTCCAGGCCGCTTTTTTGCGATCCCGGACGGTTTTGCCGCGCCAGTAGGGCAGAATATTTTCCTCCAGTTCGCGGCGGTCGGCCGGATCGATGTGAAAAGGCTGGCGTTCTCTTTTCAGAAGCGGATCAAGTTCCAGGTCCAGGATGACATTGACGTCGCCCCGTTCCACCGGCAGGATCACGCCGGTGGTCTTGCTGGAACGGTTGCCCGCGATCTGTTCACCGTCCAGAATGGTCAGGGTCATGTTAGAGAGGGTGTGGCGCAGTGCTTTGGCGGCCCGGACAGCCGGCGGCTCCCCTTCGGTCTGCCGATAGCTTTCGGTGTAATACCTGGCCCGCTCGACGCATATTTCATAATCGGCGTTCAGGACCAGGTCTTTGTACCACTGGTTGAAAGGATGGATGGCAGGCATGGCTGATTTCCCGCTGATTTCCCGATGATGGTTCCTGTTTCTTACATCATGAGCAGCGCCAGTATCAAAAAGATGAAGATGATGGCGGTACCGGCAACCCCGGCAGCAGTTGCCGCCTGATCATCGTTATTGCCCGGTTCGGCCACGAGGGCCGGATCATTTTCAGGTAAACTGTTCATTTAGAAGAGACGCAGAACAAGGAATGAAATTATTAAGTTAGTTAATTATAGCAGGGCCGGTGAAGAAGCATAATTAAAAGAATTTTAGTCTAAACTTAATTCAGGCTGAGATAAAATATTGATTTATTCTTGATTGTAGCCGCCTTTTAGTTGTGAAGTCAAGATCGGGGATGGATCGAGTATTGGGCCGGCCGGGGCGGAGCGGGTGACAGGCGGGGCCGGGGGCGGAGTCGCTCCCGGGAAAAAGATTGACATATCCGGCCAATCTTAATATAGGTGTTGATCGGGTGAGCGGTCCTCAACCGGCGGTTGGAGCCGGCCGGGTGTCGCCCGATAATTCAACACCATGATTAATCCGGGTTAAGGTTATGTCACGGCAATCCGTCTCCACCATAATGTTTGATCTGGGCG
>JAWOCW010000207.1:0-3920 GCA_046483615.1 Desulfosudaceae bacterium | reverse complement strand
AACATAAAAAAGACCCGTTCCCCAGTTCAACCCGTTCAACACTTTTCCGAGGGGATGGTAATTAAAAGCAGAACCAGCTTTTTGACTGCCCACCGCACTCACTTGATAATGTCCCTTGACAAAGTTTGCTATTTCCTGCAAATCCGACCACGTTCGGCCGTTTTCAGATGACGAGAAGACGATTTTTCTCTTGTCCCAAGCCTGATATTTTGTAAAAAAGTAGAGAAATCCGAAATCCTTTCAATCCTCGTTTGCCGGAAGGCAGGGCTCCTATAGAAAGAGGTTTATTTGACTCGCGAATACGCCCGCTGGCTTTTTTCTCCGAAGCCAGGCGACCGTTTTTGTAAATTTTAATTTGAGAACCGTCGTAAGACCCCGCATAATGCGTCCAAGTATTCTTCTCCGGGGCTGAAGCGGTAACATAAACATAATTGTCATTGGACACTCTCACGAGCATGCGAACTTTTTGTTCATACAAATAAAATGTGAAATCGTAAGCAGGTTTTCCGCGAGAAATAAATATCTGGGAATCCTTCGTGCCGGGAAGCTTGACCGGCCTGGGCAACCCCGTTGGCCGGATATATCCGCTCCCGGTCACCATTGACCCGGGCCGTCCAATGACCGCTCCAGGGCCGGGCGCACACGAACCAGGAGGGGCAAGCGGCCGTCGCGGAAAAAACCAGGCGGTTATAGGAGCCGTATTCCAGGACAACCCGGTCGGTGCCCCCCTCGCAGGAACGGTCCGGCGACGGGATGGCCGGGTCCTTGTCCGGATTGACGATGACCACCTCATCCGGCTGACGATTCCGGTTCAGAATCTGATAAGCTTCCGCCAGGTCTTCCGCGGCTGTGGCCCGGCGGTAAATTTTTCCCAGCCCGGTTTCCACGAAATAATGCCGCAGTTGCCGGTTGACGAGCCGGCTGCCCCGGCCGGGATTTAAATAAAAATGCTCCTGGCGGATATTGAGACTGGTCTTTTTCCAGCTTCGCAGCTCGGCCAGGGTCGGAGCTTGCTGCCTGACCGCCAGCGGCGAATAATAAAGCGGATTGAACAGAAAAATTAAAAGAATGTAAAGACAACTGATCCCGAACAAGCCCATCAGAACCAGTTTTTTCCGGGGCCGGGAGACCAGGCCGAATAAAGCTAGGCATAGAAAGGCAAGCAGACCGGTTATGAAAATCAGCGGCTCGGACCAGGCGGGCAGACGCGACCAATTCAATCGCGTCAGGGGGGCCAGGTCGGTCATCAGGCCTTCCGGTAAACAAAGGGGATACAGAACCAGCCCCGACAGGGAGGCCGCGCCGAGAATCACGACGGCCGGCAGCCGGTAATGCCTGCCCCGGAAGTAAAATGAGGCGGCGGGATTTTTCGAAAGAAGCCAGGCCAGCGGCATCATGAATAAGAGGGGCAGCGCGAACGCCATCCGGGAGGGCCCCCGGATCAGGTCGTGAAGGGGAAAATATTTCCAGGCCAGGAAATGGAGAGGGGTAGCATCGCCCAGCATATACAAAAAGATCAACAGCACCAATCCCAGGATAACCCAGATGATGACCGGAATCTTTACCCGGAACAGTTTCAGAACGGGAATCAGCACCAGCGCCAGGTACAGGGGCGTGCCGGCGAACATGGCATAGCCGGTTCGCAGAGGTAAAAAAAAGTTATTAAAAATTTCCCCGGCCGGCTCCGGCAAAGAAAGAGACCACTGGTAGCCCTGATCCACGATACCGGCATTAGTGGCTATGAAATCAAAATAATAGGGCACGATCCAGGCGGACGCCAGGGCCGCGCCGAGACCGCCGAACACCGCCACCCGGCCCCAGAAGGACAAAACCGGCAGCCGCCATCCGTTTTCGCCCGGCTCAGCAGCGGTATTATCGGCGGGAGCGATCAGCCGCAGAAAAAAGGGCAACAGCAGCGTGAAAATGGCCACCGTCACCAGGCCGTAGAATACCCAGACCGGGTGGCCGCAGCCCAGCAGCCAGAAGGTGGCCCCGATGATCAGCAACGGTCCTTTCCAGGCGGTCGGCCGCAGATAATAACAGCCGATGGCGGCAGACAGCAGAATGTGGCCGGACCAGGCTTCCAGCGGAGACCCGAACCAGGACAGAAACAGCAGCCGCAGATTATAAACGGTGACGGTGGACAGAAAAAAAGAAAGCAGGCCGCCCAGGCCCGACCGCCTCAGAAAACAGAACAAGGCGGCCTGGGCTCCGGCCAGGCCGAGCAGGTGCAGCAGCATGGTCCAGTCGGCGGCATGACCTCCCCAGTAGCCGGGCAGGTGCCTGACCACATGAAAAAAAGGATGAAACGGCTGACCTTCCGAAAGGACATAAGCGGTCTGGCCGTGGAAATAGCCGGGCGCGAACAGGGGAAAAGTGCCCGTTTTCAGGGCAAAGGCCAGCTCCATCTGGTCCTGAATATGATGGTGCCAATAGTCAAAACCAAAATTGGTCCAGCCCAGCCAGGGAAACAGCCAGCCCAGCAGGATAAACGGCATCAGCATGATGACCGGATAAAGGAGCCGGGCCGGGGAATTATGGATATGTGTTGATTGGTTCGCGGAATTCATTTGACCGTTATGGTATGACAGGCAGTCTGATTTAGTCAACTACTTGATAGATACTAACCGCTTATGGCATTCCGCTTTATCGCCGCGACGAGATCACCTGTTCCGGGAAATCACGCCGACTGGTTGACGGAGATTGATGTTTACGGATATATCCTGACGTGTTAAAAGTCACTATTGACGCTTTCGTAAAAAGTCGATATCTACCATATTTCGTCACCCCGGCGGAAGCCGGGGTCCAGTAGAATCAAATGGTTCTGGATTCCGGCGTTCGCCGGAATGACGAGGTAGGGACTTTTTACAAGTACTATTGACGGTTTCGTAAAAAGTATTTACCTTGCGTCATTAGCAATCGGAACCATAACCAATGACCTTGCCTTATAAGATACTGTTTATCAAAGCCTGCCACGGCCCTCAGGCGATTGAGGTGCCGCTGGGGATCCTCTATTTGTCCGCCTGGCTCAAACATAACCTGAAAGACAGCATTGAAATTGATTTTCTCGACCTGCGCCTGGAAAAACAATGGGCCCGGGCCCTGGAGGAGAAACTTGCCGACTGCCGCCCGGACCTGATCGGCATCAGCCTTTTATCCGGCGACCGTCCCTTTCTTGAGGGCTGGCCGCCTTTTTTAAAAAAACACTCGCCCGGCTCCACCATCGTCATCGGCGGGCCGCTGGCCAGCTACGATTACGAAGAGATCCTGACGGAAAACCGGGAAATAGACTTTGCCGTTTTGGGTGAAGGTGAGATATCTTTTTTGAATCTGGTCAGAGCCCTGATGAACCAGCAAACGCCCGGCACCTTGAAGGGAGTGGCTTTTCTTGAACAAGAAGCGCTTGTCCGCGGAGGCCGGGAGGAACCCATACAGGACCTGGACAGTCTTCCCCTGCCCGACTACGGCCTGATCGACCTGAACCGCTATACCGATCACGGCCACACCATGAACGGCGTCCTGGCTGAAAAAAAACATGTCCACATCATCAGCTCCCGGGGCTGCCCTTACGGCTGCCTGTATTGCCATGATATCTTCGGAAAAAAATTCCGCCCCCGCAGCCCGGAAAACTTTGTCGAGGAAATCAAGTGGCTGTATTATCAGCACGGCGTCCGGGAATTTCACATCGTCGATGATATTTTCAATCTCGACAAAAAACGCCTGCGCGAAATATTAAACCGCATTATCAGCAGCGGCCTGAAGATAAAAATCGCTTTTCCCAACGGCATCCGGGGCGACCTGCTGGACGAAACAGATATCCGGCTGTTGCGACAGGCCGGCTGCTACATGATTACCTTCGCCATTGAAACAGCTTCCCGGCGCCTGCAGAAGGTTATCAAAAAAAACCTGGATATAGATAA
>JAWOCW010000197.1:0-2890 GCA_046483615.1 Desulfosudaceae bacterium | reverse complement strand
CTATGATGGCTCTGTTAGTTATGAAGAATTAGAAGATGCTAGCATTAAATTAACTGTTGACCAAGAAAAGTATTTTGCATTCAAGGTTGACGATGTAGACGCAGCACAATCTAATGCTAATCAGATGAATGAAGCTATGGAAGAAGCTAGTTATGGATTATCTGATGCTTCTGATCAATTCCTTGCAGGGTTCTACGCTGATGCAGGTATCACAGAAACAGAAGGAACATTCAAATCATCTGCTGTATATGAAACTGTAACAGATGTAGCGAAGAAACTACAAGAAAATAATGTACCAGCTGACTTGCCTAAATGGATGAGCCTGGCCGATCCCCTGGCCAACCGCCTGTTGCGCTACTGGATTTCGCCCTACCACACCAATACCAAAAATTCGCCTTTTCACGACCGCCTGCAAAAACACCCCACCATGGCCGAAACCGCCCGCCAGCATCTTCGCCAGGAGCTGCGCCTGCTCTACGTCTGCTGGACCCGGGCCCGGGACCGCCTCATCCTGGCCGGCCGGGAAAAACAGTTTGCTTCCGGCATCCTGGGCCTGCTCCAGGACGAAGACAACCAGTGGCTGCTGGCCGCCCCCCAGGGCAACCAGGCCGACTGGGCCGGCCAGAAGGCCGGCATCCACACCCGCGCCCTGGACCCGGCCGAACCCCTCCCCCGCGACATCGCCCCCGGCCGGGACTATCCCGCCGTGCCCCCGGTGGATCATCCCCCGGCCCGGCAGTCGCCCTCGGAACTGGCCGGCACCGGCCAGATCCACTCCGCGGAAAAGATCGGCCCGCGCCTGCCCCTGGCCGACCACCCCGACATGACCGCCCTGGGCGAGGCCCTCCACACCTTTTTTGCCGCCGACCGCCCGGAATTTGCTCCCAATTACCGCCTGGCCCTGGCCGAAGACATTTTGCACCGCTGGCAGGTCTCCGCCAGCCTGAAACCCGAACACCTGGTTCAGGCCGCCGACGCCCTGGCCGCCTGGATCGACCACCACTACCCCACGGCCGCCTGGAAAAGGGAACTGCCCATCAGCCACCGCCAGGACAACGGCACCCTGGTCTCGGGATTTATCGACCTGCTCCTGGAAACCGACCAGGAACTGGTCATCATCGACCACAAGGCCTTCCCCGGCAGCCAGGCAGAGATCAAAAAGCGGTCAGAAGAGTATTTCGGGCAATTAGCCGCCTATGCGGATTGCTTGCAGGAGGTCAGCTCAAAAGCGGTGGTGAAGGTTTTGCATTATCCGGTGGCGGGTAGTTTGGTAAAAATTTATTAAGTTTATCCAAAAAATACAAATTGAAATCAGGATACTAAATATGTATAAAAATAGATGATACCGACTTTCCAGTGAAATACGACGACGACTCTCCTCCCTCGGATCGAATGATTCAGGAAGACCTCACCCACCTTCGTCGACTTGATCTTGTTGAATCGACGGGGTGCGGTTTATCGTCTGAGGAAGGCGAATGAATAGCGAAGCGAATAGTGAAATAGCATTGCGCTATTTTTGCGCTATCAGGGAAATCGGCTGGAATACGCAGTCAAATAAGCTGGATCGACCAGCTCATTTCCAGCTTATTCGTATTAATAAGGGTCGCTGAAGAACAAGGCCATCATGCGATACATTCTGAACTATAAGGCAAGGGTTTTTTGTAGACAATGACCCTTTTACGCGCCATAATCGGTTCACAATATGACCCTAAAACAAGAGGAAACGCATGAAAGACTGGAAAGAGGATGAACACCTTGACGTCTGCCAGAATATTGAATTCGGGCTCAAAAGCGCCTATGAAAAGCACCCCGGGCTGACGGATATGCTTTGCATCAATGGGTTGGAAAACGCCGCAATTGCCGTAAAAAAAGAGTTCGGTTTTGCCAAAAATGAACGGGTATCCGTCTCTCCGGAAACAGAGGAAATCATTTCCTGGTGCGTGCAGATCGGCCGGGAGCGAATAGAAAAAATAAACGAGTTAACCTTAAAAGAGTATCTGGCCAAAATCGACAAAATCAAAAAATCCGTCAAAAGACACTCGGACTATGGCAGAAGGGCCTATTATGAATTTATCAAGGAATATGTCTGACCACCGGGTTTGCGCTGAAAATCCCCAAAAGTAAAGAAGACGAAAATGCACGCCTTATACGAACCGGCCCTGGAATTGGCCGCAAAACTCAAAGACGCCAGGCTTCAGGCAGCTTCCTTGTCCCAGGAACTTCTGGAAACCGAATATCAACTCAAAGTTACCAAAGCCGCTGTGGAAAGGGAGCTCATCAAAAAGGTCAAAACCGAAAAAGCGCTGGGCCACACCCTTGAAGATCGCACCCGGATATTTACCCGGGCGCTGGATGCCGATACAAACTATCAGGCCCTGCGCAAAAAGCAGGCGGAACTGTCTCTGAAGGTGGAAGAGACAAAAATTGAAGTCTCGTATCTGCGGGACAAATTATCGATTACCCTGGCGGCCATGAAAGCGCCGGATGCTGTGGAACCGGAAAGCCCCACTTACCCCGATAAAAGCGCCGGCAGCTCATAAAACGGCACCACAGAGACACCGGTCCGCTGCTGGGGCTGATCGCCGGCGTAAACCAATCCCATTCCCCTGGGAATGTCATCCGGAAACACCCCGGCAATATGATTCAGGCCCTTGAAGTATTCTTTGGTAATGGTCATGCCGGCCTTGATCTCTATGGGATATAGCTCACGGCCGTTGACCATCAACAGATCCACTTCATTGCCCTTGCCGTCCCGATAAAAATACAGATTGCTCCTTTTCCCCTGATTGAACCGGCTTTTCAACACTTCCATGATCACCATGTTTTCAAATAAATTGCCCCGCAGGGGGTCACGGGATACCTGGCGCGCATTTTTCGGGATACCGTGATC
>JAWOCW010000008.1:0-7398 GCA_046483615.1 Desulfosudaceae bacterium | reverse complement strand
CTTCCCACCGGCGACGGAGACAAAACCCTGCGTGAACTGGAAAAGCTGGCCATCTTGAAAATGATCGAAAAAACGGGCAACAACAAGAGTGAAACGCCCCGGCGCCTGGGCATCTCCAGACGGACGCTGCACCTGAAACTCAAGGAATACGGAATGATGTGATAATATCCCGGCTTCAGGTATGATGGCTTCGTAAAAAGTCCAATATCTTCGTTGCAGTGCTTTCCTCCTCATGTCACGTACTGCTAAGTACGCTCCATTCCTCGAAAAACGCTGCGCCTTGATCTTGAACTTTTTACTTTGCCATCCCAAAAATGACTTTTTACGAAAACATCAGGTATGGTTGTCCCAAATAATAAAAATTCGGCCGCGACAGCAGAGGAAGGAGTTCGGCGCGGACTCGGTCTGGTTTCCATCGTCCCGGACGGTGGAGGTCCGTGGACTTTACCGGGACGCGGCCAGGAGGGCCGCCCCGATGGCCCCGCAAGCCTGGGCTTCCCGGGGTACTTTCAGTTTCAGCCCGATCCTTTTTTCTATGGCCGCGCGCATACCGGCGTTGCGGGAAACCCCGCCGGTCATGACCACCGGCTTATCCACGCCGGTACGTTTCATCATGGAAACCATCCGGGAAGCGATGGAATCGTGAATGCCGGCAATGATGTCTTCCCGGCTCTCGCCCCGGGCAATCATGGAGATGACTTCGGATTCGGCAAAAACCGTGCACATGCTGCTGATAATGACCGGTTTACCGGCTTTTCCGGCCAGGGCCGCGAAGTCAGTCAGGTCCACCTCCAGGGCCCGGGCCATAACTTCCAGGAACCGGCCGGTGCCGGCGGCGCACTTGTCGTTCATGACAAAATCGACCACGTTCCCGTTTTCATCAATCCGGATGCTCTTGCTGTCCTGGCCGCCGATGTCAATGACCGCCCTGGCCTTGGGAAAAAAGTATCGGGCCCCGGCCGCGTGACAGGATATTTCGGTGATCTGCCGGTGGGCGATATTCACGTTTTTACGGCCGTAACCGGTGGAGACAAGGCAATCAAGGTCGGCCTCTTTTTTTCCGGTGGTGGCCAGCATTTTATCAAAAATATCCCGCCAGGCCCGGTTCATGTCGTAACCGCTGAAAGTCAGATCGGTGTAAACCAGCTTGCCGCCGTCCATAACGGCTATTTTGGTGGTGATGGACCCGATATCAATGCCGACGGTAATCATTTTTCTTCCTTACCATGACCCTTATATTTCATGAAATATTCGGGCTAACGCCCTTGTTCACTTAAGCCGGGCATCCATTTCAATTATATGTTTTTAACACGCCGGCCGGGATTTTGCCGAAAAATAACAATCGCCTTCCCGCCGGACGGGCGGGCCTCAGGCATGCCGGTAAAGATTGCCCCCCCAGGTCACCCCGGCGCCCAGACCCAGGAAAAGGACGGTATCCCCTTTTTGGTAGCGTCCCTGCTCAATGACCTCGTCCAGGGCCAGGGGGATGGTGGCGGCGGTGGTGTTGCCGTATTTCTGAATGTTATTGTAAACTTTCCCATCGGGCAGTTCCATGGCCAGCTGGTAAAATTCGTTGATGCGCAGGTTGGCCTGGTGGGGAATAATCAGATCGACCTCGTCCATGCTGGACAGACCGGCCCGGTCCAGCACTTCCAGGGTAAGTTCCGGCAGACGGGTGACCGCCAGCTTGAAAATACGCTTGCCATCCATTTTGGGATAATGACGACCCTCTTCCAGCATCTGGTGGGTTATCCGTTCCGGACAGACCCTCGAAGCCGGGGCCTCCAGAACGAGACTTTCGGCGTATTTTCCTTCGGCGTGAAGGACCGAGGCCAGAACCCCGACATTCTCGCTGGTTTCCACTCCCTCCAGGCAGACGGCCGCCGCGCCGTCCCCGAATATCACCGCCACGTCGCGCCCCCGGGTGGAAATATCCAGGCCGGTGCTGTGAACCTCGGCCCCGACCAAAAGAACGCGTTCGGCCAGGCCGCTCTTGATATAGGCGTCAGCCGTGGCCAGACCGTAGATAAACCCGGTGCACTGCTGACGGATATCCAGCGCCGGGGTGGAGCTCAGTCCCAGTTTATGCTGAAGCAGGCAGCCTGAACCCGGGAAAAAGATATCCGGACTGAGGGTGGCGAAAATAATCAGGTCCACCTCCTCGGCGGTCCAACCGGCCCGATCCAGGGCGATTTTAGAAGCTTCCAGGCCCAGATCAGAGGCACCGGTCTGACCTTCGGGATTAACCCAGTAGCGCTGCTCAATACCGGTCCTTTTGCGGATCCACTCATCGGTGGTATCCATCCATTGGGTCATGTCTTCGTTGGTAACCAGCCGGTCGGGCAGGAATCGGCCGGTGCCGCGTATGAGGGTGCGTTTTTCAGACTTCATGTTAATCGCTCTCCTGTTTATTTTCAAAATAGTTGTCTACCAATTGTTCAGCCAGACCGGTATAGGCGCAGCAGGTTAACGCCCGCAGGCGACCCTTGACATCATCCGGTACGGCTTGGAGGCCGTCTACCAGCCGGTGAAAGTCTTCCAGGGTAACCTCCTTTCCGCGGGTTAATTCTTTCAAGGTTTCATAGGGATCGGCTTCTCCGAAAACCCGCATAACCGTCTGAATCGGCTCGGCCAGCAGCTGGGGCGAACAATCCAGGTCGGCTTGAATAGCCTTGGTGGCAACGGCTATTTTACTGAAACCCTTACGGCAGTTTTTCATGCCGATCACGAAATATCCAAATACCGCCCCCAGGTTTCTCAAAACGGTGCTGTCGGACAGGTCCCGCTGAAACCTTGATTGCAGCAGTTTCACCGAAAGATGTTCCATAATGGAAATAGCCACGCCGAGATTGCCCTCACTGTTCTCAAAATCAATGGGATTAACCTTATGCGGCATGGTCGAAGAACCGACCTCCCCTTCCCGGGTTTTCTGGGTCAGGTAGCCCAGCGAAATATAACCCCACATATCGCGATCCAGGTCGATCAGGATGGCGGCCGCCCGGATCATGATCTGAAGCAACTCGGCGATATAGCTGTAGGGGTTGATCTGGGTGGTGAACAAAAGGGGGGTCGTCCCCAGGTAGTCATTTAAAAACTTCTGGGTCTCCCCGATCCAATCAACCTCGGGAAACACAAAAGCATGGGCGTTAAAATTTCCCGAAGCGCCGTTAACCTTGGCCTGGATATCGGCGGTCTGGAGCTTCCCCAGCTCTCGCCGCAGCCGCCAGGCAAAATTAACAAACTCCTTGCCGACCGTGGTCGGCGTGGCCGGCTGGCCGTGGGTGCGGGCCATCATGGGAGTGGCCTTGTGCTCTCTGGCCAGAGTCTCAATGTCCGCCAGCAAACCGGCCAGGATCGTAGCGGCCAGATCACGGCCGCGACTGATCATAAGAGCGTAAGCGGTATTGTTGATATCTTCCGAGGTACAGGCGAAATGAGTCCATTCCCGAATCCGTTCCAGGCCGGCCCCGGCCAGCTCCTGCTTGATATAATATTCCACCGCTTTGACGTCATGGTTGGTGGATTTTTCGATATCCTTGACCCGCCCGGCGCAGCCGGCGTCAAAATCGCGGTAGATGGCGTCTATCTTTTTGGCCTCACCTTCATTAAGATCGAAAAATCGCAGCTCCTGACCGAGAAATTTCAACCACTGCAGTTCCACGTACAACCGATGCCGGATCAGGCCGGCTTCGGAAAAGATTTCGGCCAGATCCTCGGTCATGGCCGCGTAGCGACCGTCGAGCACCGACAGCGAGTTTATTCTATCCATCGTTAATACTCCCATACTCCTGTATTTTTTCAGGTTAACCCGGCACAAGACCGAATGACCGCTGAAACACTATCCCAGCCCCATAAAATACCAGGTGATCAGCTCCCTGCCGAAAAAAACATAACTTATGGCCCCCAGCGACAAAAACGGCCCGAAAGGTAAACGGTACTGCAGGTTCTGCCGGTAGATGATAATAATCAGCAGGCTTATCAGGGTGCCGGTTACCGAACCTATCAGCAGGGTAAAAATAACCCCTTCCATACCGCACCAGGCGCCGATCATGGCCAGCAGCTTGATATCCCCGCCGCCCATGCCGTCAACACCCTTGACCAGGCGATAAGCCAGGGCCACCAGATAAAGGCTGCCGCCGCCGAAAGCGATTCCCAGCAAAGAGGCCGACCAGTCCAGCCGGCCGGTCAGTATCGCCGCCACCAGAAAAATCACGATGCCGGGCAGGCTGATTACATCGGGAATTATCTGATGATCAATGTCAATAAAAACCACCACGATCAGGGCGGCCAGGAAAATAAAGTGAAACAGGGCCACCGGCGTCAACCCGGCCATCTCATAAACAGCCAGGGCGCCCAGGGCGGTGATCAATTCCACCAGCCAGTAGCGCCCGGAAATTCCCAGGCCGCAATAGCGGCACCGACCGCGCAGCCAGAGAAAGCTGATCAAGGGGATATTGTCCCAGGGGGCCAGGCGGTGTTGACATCGCGGACAACAAGAAGCGGGAGTAACCACCGACTTGCCGGCCGGCAGGCGATAAATGCAGACATTCAAAAAACTGCCGATGCAGGCACCGATTCCAAACACAAAAATTTTCAACAAATATTCCGGCATAAAGGGACTCCCCGCCCCGGTATTTTTTTTTAACAGGCCCCATCCCTAATCTTAAGGAACCCGGCCTGATTTTTGAAAACCGCGGTATATCTTTTTAAGCTTACGGTTTTCGCCGGGAAAAATCAAGATTGACATTGTAAAAAATGATTTATGAATTATAATTAGAAGGATAACCAGAAATTAATGATAATGAACCAGAAAAGCCCAAACCAACATGGAGTCAGCATGGCTGAATCAGATAGAGACGATTTGATCAATATGATCGATGAACATGAAGATGATGAAAACATTCCCGAAGAGTTGCCTTTGTTGCCGGTTCGGGACGTGGTTATTTTTACTGACATGGTTTTACCCCTGTTCATTGGCCGGGACCGTTCCATCTACTCGGTGGAAAAAGCCATGAACGAAAGCGACAAGTACCTGCTGCTGGCAACCCAGAAAAACCCCGGCGACGAGAATCCCACCCAGGATGAAATTTTCTCCGTGGGCACGGTCGGTAAAATCCTGCGCATGCTGAAATTACCCGACGGACATTTAAAAACCCTGATTCAGGGCATCGCCAAGGCCAGAATCGTGGAATATACCAGCGAATCGCCGGGTTATCAGGTAAAAATTGAGCTTCTCCAGGAAGAACCACCGGAAACAATCGACATCGAGGCCGAAGCCCTGATGCGCAACGTGCGCGAACAATGTGAAAAGATACTCTCTCTTCGCGGAGAAATGTCTTCGGAAATCGACACCATCCTTGAAAGCATGGATGATCCCGGCAAGCTGGCCGACCTGATCGCCTCCAACCTGAAGCTTAAAACCGGTGAAGCCCAGCAGCTGCTGGAATTATCCGACCCGCTGGAGCGACTGGACAAAATAAACGGCATCCTTTCCCGGGAAATAGATCTTTCCACGGTTCAGGCCAAGATCCACTCCAACGTCAAGGACGAAATTTCCAAGACCCAGCGGGACTACTATCTCAGAGAACAGATGCGGGCCATCAACAAAGAGCTGGGCGAAACCGACGAGCGCACCCTGGAATTGAACGAATATCAGGAAAAAATCAAGAAAGCCAAAATGCCCAAGGAAGCCAGAAAAGAGGCGGACAAGCAGCTCAAGCGCCTGGGGCAGATGCATCCCGACTCCGCCGAGGCATCCGTGGTCCGCACTTACCTGGACTGGCTGGTAGAAGTTCCCTGGAAACATACCACCAAAGACGTCCTGGATATCAAAAAAGCCAAAGATGTCCTGGATGAAGACCACTACGGCCTCGATAAAATCAAAGACCGCATCCTGGAATACCTCAGCGTCCGCAAGCTCAACCCGGATATGAAGGGGCCGATTCTGTGCTTTGTCGGAGCTCCCGGCGTGGGCAAGACTTCCCTCGGGAAATCCATCGCCCGGGCCATGAACCGGAAATTCGTCCGAATCTCCCTGGGTGGCATCCGCGACGAGGCCGAAATACGGGGGCACCGCCGCACTTACATCGGGGCCATGCCCGGTCGCATTATTCAGGGTCTGAAGCAGTGCGGTTCCAAAAACCCGGTCTTTGTCATGGATGAAATCGACAAGCTGGGGGCCGACTTCCGCGGCGATCCCTCGGCCGCCCTGCTGGAAGCCCTTGATCCGGAACAGAACACGGACTTCAGCGACCACTATCTGAACCTGCCCTATGACCTCTCCCGGGTGCTGTTCATCCTGACGGCCAACCAGCCGGACACCATCCCCTCGGCCCTGTATGACCGCATGGAAGTCATCAACCTGCCCGGCTACACCGAGGAAGAAAAACGGATAATTGTCGAAAAATATCTATTGCCCCGGCAGCTGCAGGAAAACGGTCTTAAACCGGCCGATATCAAAATCAGCGGCCAGGCCATCAACAATATTATCAATCAGTACACCTCCGAAGCCGGCCTGCGCAACCTGGAGCGGGAACTGGGCAACATCTGCCGAAAAGTCGCCCGCAAACGGGCCGAGGGATACCAGGGCCAGCAAGCCATAACAGCCGGCAACCTGCATAAATACCTGGGCATTCCCCGGTACATTCCCGAGCTGGACCAGGAGGAAAGCCAGGTGGGGCTGTCCACCGGCCTGGCCTGGACCCAGGGTGGCGGCGAAGCCATGTACGTGGAGGCTTCACTCTACTCCGGCAAAGGCGAGCTGGTCCTGACCGGACAACTCGGCGAGGTCATGCAGGAATCGGCCCGGGCGGCCTTAAGTTACGCCAAGTCCAGCCTGCAGCAATACAACATTGATGAAAGTGTCTTTGAAAATACCGACATCCATATCCACGTTCCGGCCGGCGCCATTCCCAAGGACGGGCCTTCGGCCGGGGTAGCCATGGCCGCCGCCCTGATCTCCGCTCTCACCGACGCGCCGATCAACAACGAGGTCGCCATGACCGGGGAAATCACGCTGCGGGGACGGGTTCTGCCCGTGGGCGGCCTCAAAGAAAAAACCCTGGGAGCGTTGCGGGCCGGCATCAAAACCATTATCGTGCCGGAGAAGAACAGGAAGGAAATTTCCGAGATTCCCAAAAGCGTCAAGCGCAAGGTCAAGTTTCTGTTTGTGGACAGCATGGACAAAGTTATTCCGGTGGCGCTGAACTTCCCTTCCGCGAAAAACGGCCGCCAGGGTAAGAAAAAATGAACATCCTGGCCGTGGATACCGCTACCGCCGGCTGCGGCGTGGCCGTCCTGCTCAGCGACGGCCGGCAGTCCCAGGCCATGGTTTTCTCCGGACAAACCCATGCCAGCCACCTCTTGCCGCTGATTGACAAAACCCTGTCAAGCTGTGGC
>JAWOCW010000375.1:0-4773 GCA_046483615.1 Desulfosudaceae bacterium | reverse complement strand
ATCACTCAGAATTTCACGTACGCTAAGTACGCTGCATTCTTCGTGATTGCGCAAGCCTTGATCTTGAACTTTTTACAAAGCCGTCTCACCACGACTTTTTACGAGTACATCAAACTTGGAAATCGCTCTTTTCAGGTTAACCCGCGCCTTCGTAACTGGGACATGTTTCCCGGTCGATAATATGCGGTTTTATGTCCAGCACCGGAGTGCCGTCCAGCATATCAATACCCTGGACGGTTATCTCCCCGTCTTTGATATCCAGCACCCGGACTACGGACAGGCCGATGGGGTTGGGCCGCCGGGGCGAACAGATGGAAAAAACGCCCAGGGAACGTTGCCGATGAGGCGGTTGCTGGCGTAAAAAGCCTGCCTCAAAGGCGGGACTCTTATGAAAGCAAAACAGAACGACAATGTCCTGGCCGGAAGTTATATCGGCCAGGCCGTCAACATAAGCCGGTTTTATCACAATCCGGCCGGTCACATCAGACAGGGACCAGTGCCGGGGAATATCCGCGGCCTCGGTATAAACATATCCGATGGGAGTCATGGTTATGGAATTATCATCCGACATAGCTCAAATCCTTTTTCTGGACCACAAAACGCCCCACGGCGGCGCCCATATCACGCGCCGCGACGGCGCACTTGATTTTGAAAAGAAAAAATATATCGCCCTGATGGTGTTGTTCCGAAAGGGTTTCATAGTTTCCCTGTCCCTTGGAGATAATCAAATCCGCCTGTTCAAAGGCCGCGGTAAAAACATCGGAACACTCCCGTAAATAAGTTCCCGGGATATCCGTTCCGTTGTCAATCACCGGGACCAGTTCGGTGATGCCGGCCATCATGGCATCGTGCCGGGTGGCATCGTTGATGACCGGCGCCCCGCGGACCGCCACCGTTACCCGCTCCCGGGGAAGGCGCTCCAGCAACAACCGGTCAAAGACGATTTCTCCCGCGTTATCGGCCAGATAAAGTATATTATCGGCATTTTCCACCGACCGGGCGAATTCCGCCAGATCACCCATCAAAGGATCGGTTAATGACAGTTCAATCGTTTCGTTTACCAGAGCCGGATCAATATCCAGGTTGGCCCCGAAATCAATGATATTTCCGGCAATAGCCAGGCGAACCGCTGTCTCCAGGGGATTGTCAGCGAGATTGACCCGATCGGCCAGATCCGGAAAGAGCTCCAGGGCCAGGCGGTTGTACTGGTCCTTAACTTCTTTATAGGGATCTTCCTGGCCAAGCCTCTCCCGGATATGGCGGTGAATCTGCCTGCCCATCAGGGGCGGCGACTGCTCCATGTCTATCCGGCTGATCGTCGTCAGCATATCGCGCAGCACCTTCTCCTGGACGCTGGTATCATCCGTGGCCAGCTTGACCGCCCCCAGGGCCTGTTGCGCAAAACAGGGTATACATTCAAGATATGTTTTCATGACGATCAATTTAGCTCATTAAGGCCCGGGATGTAAAGGGTAATCCCGGCCGGCCGGGATTAAATCTTGTCAGCCGCGGCCATAAATAATATAACCGCAATTATGAAACCGCGTCTTCTGATACACCGCCCGGATAAAAAAACAACCGGTCGGATTGAGCGTTTATTAAACTGCAGCCCGGTCACGGCTACCCTTCTGGCCAACCGCGGCTTGACCGGCGGACCGGAGACCAGAACTTTTTTGGAAGCCACCCTGGCCGATATAGCCCCTCCCGCCACCATCAGGGATCTGGAGAAAGCCGTCGAACGCATTGCCGCGGCCGTGACCGGCCGTGAGAAAATCATGATTTTCGGCGATTTTGACGCTGACGGCATCACCGCCACCGCTATTTTGTATAATTTTTTGCGTCAGGCCGGCGCGGACGCGGTTTGCCACATTCCCCATCGCATCATGGAGGGTTATGGTCTGAAGCCGGAACAGATCAGTCGGGTGGCCGTGGCCGGTGAGGTCAGCCTGATCATAACGGTTGACTGCGGTTCCGGCAGCCTGGAAGCGGCCCGGGCCTGTCGAAAAGCCGGCATCGACCTTATTATTACTGATCATCATCAAATGTCACCGCCCTTTCCAAAGGCCCTGGCCATCGTCAACCCCTGCCGGCCGGACTGCGAATCCGGGCTGACTCAGCTGTGCGGCGCGGGCGTGGCCTTTTACCTGCTCATTGCCCTGCGCGCCCGGCTGCGGCAGGAAGGTTTCTGGACGGCGGACCGGCCCGAACCCAACCTGAAACAATACTGTGACCTGGTCGCCATCGGTACCATCGCCGACGTGGTCCCCCTGGTGGGGGTCAATCGCATTCTTGTCCAGGCCGGCCTGGAGGTCATCAACCAGGCCGGCCGGCCCGGCCTGGAGGCACTTCTGACGGCGGCCAAAATCAACCAACGGCCCGTCACGGCCGAGGATATCGCTTATAAAGTAGCCCCCCGCATCAATGCCGCCGGCCGGATTGATCACGGCCGCGCCGCCCTGGACCTGCTCATCGCCGATGATCCGCAGATCATCCAAAAAACCGCCGCTCGTCTGTGCCGGCTCAACACCAGGCGACAGTTTCTTGAAGAAGAGATAACCGCTGAAATATTTCAGGTATTGAACAGCCAGCCGGACAGGGCTGCCCACAGAAAGATGCTTGTTATGGCCCATCACCAGTGGCACCAGGGAGTTATCGGCATTGCCGCCGCCAGGACCGCCCGTAAATATTGCCTGCCGGTAGCCCTGATTACCATCCAGGGCGATATCGGCATTGGCTCGGCCCGCAGCATTCCCGGCCTGGACCTGTATCGGGCCCTGCGCGACTGCGCCGATCTGCTGGAAGATTTTGGCGGTCACGCCCGCGCGGCCGGTTTTAAGATAAAAACCGAAAATATCCCCCGGCTGGAACAGCAACTGGCTTATGCCATCGGCCTCCACAGCAGCCCGGACCAGTTTACCCCCCTGCTCGAGGTGGATTGCGAGCTGCCTTTTGAAGCCATTACGGACCGCCTGCTGGATGAACTGGAACGGCTGCAGCCCTTTGGAGAACAGAACCCTGAACCGCGTTTCCTGGCCACTAACGTCAACGTCGCCTCTTCCTTTCTCATCAAAAACAAGTATCCTAAGATGGTGCTGACGCAGTCTTCATCACCTGCCAAAAAAATCAATGCCATATCTTTTAACCTGCCGCCCGGGGAAAACCCGCCCGGACATTTCCGGCAAATCCTTTTTCGGCTGCGGCGGGAAACCTGGAACGGCCGCGGCACGCCCCAGCTTATTGTTGAAGCCGCCAGCGAGAGCCGGTTCGAAGAAATAAATCAAGGAGAAGACCATGGCTCTGTATGAAGTTAACGGCAAACGCCCCTCCATTGGTGCCGGTACCTGGATCGCCCCCAGCGCCGAGATCATCGGTCAGGTAACCATCGGCTCCGGTTGCTACATCGGATTCGGCGCCATTATCCGGGCTGATTTCGGGACCATTACCATCGGCGCCCAAACCGCCGTGGAAGAAGGTGTTATTATTCATGAAGCCAACCAGGTCAAGATCGGCAGCCGGGTCATCATCGGCCACATGGCCATGATCCACGACGCCACCATTGAAGACTGCGCCCTGATCGGAATGCAGGCAATGATCTGCGATTATGCCCGGATCGGCCAGTGGACGATTATTGCCGAACAATCGATGGTTCCCAAAAAACAGGTCATTCCTCCGGAAACTGTTTTCGGCGGTTCACCGGCCAGAAAGATCACGGATCTGACCGCCCGGCACAAGGAGTTCCTGACCCTGGGACAGGAAATGTACAGTCAGCTGCCCGGGACATATACTGATAGTTTCAGAAGAATAGCGCCATAACCCGGATATTTCATGAAATATGCCGGTTAATGCCAATCAGGCCTAAATTTTTTCTTGCAATAATACTTGTCCGACATTATGGTAGCGATACATTAACCAGCCGGTAAAAAACGGGCTGTGGATTAATTGATTTAATATAATTTTCAGGGACAAAAGGAAAACGGTATTATGGGAAAAACGTTCAGCAAGGGCCATGGAGAGTCCAAATTATTATCAAAAATTGAATCTTCAAAAGCGCATGAACGGCGCCGCTCCATTGCCAGGGTCCGGGACACGGCCGACGCCCTGGCCAATTCGATAGCGTCCCGGCTGGTTGACAATAAATTCGTGGAGACGGCCAGTCAGAACAGCCTTGAAGAGATGATTCACGGCTGCCTGGATACCCTGAGCCGGTCAGATGACTTTGACGTGGATTACAGCGTCGCTCCGTTCCGGGAGATTACCACCAACCCCAATATTATCGCTCTTTACGTAACAGCCTTTGTTATCGAAAAAGTTATTAATCACAAGGATACCGTTGATATTTACGGTTCGGACGAAGAGATTTACGGTTGTATTTTTCAACAGGTCAAACGTCACATACCCTGACCTTGAACATTAATTAAATAGCGCTAAATACTTACAATAAAAAAGAATCCTTGCTGCGAGGCTGATCTCGGTTTAAATTAAAGCAACTGCTTTTATCAACACCAGGGATAGTCATAACCATGCGTCCCCTATTTCACCCCGGCCTGGTCAACGATCCCTTTTCTGATCCCTGCCTGTATATCAATTTCATTCATGAAAAGCGCGCCATGGTCTTTGATATGGGTGATATTTCACCTTTATCAGCCGGTGAACTGCTGAAAATCAGCCATATTTTTATCAGCCATACCCACATGGACCATTTCGCCGGTTTTGACCGTCTGCTGCGGCTGGTACTGGGACGCCACAAAACCATTCATCTGTATGGCCCGGAAA
>JAWOCW010000334.1:0-12158 GCA_046483615.1 Desulfosudaceae bacterium | reverse complement strand
GCCGAACTCATCGGTATTAACCTGGACCACCTCGGCCCCGGTTCGGGCCAGCCGATCGGCGTCATTGGAAGTACAGATATCACCGACGATGACCGCGCTGCGGATATCAGGCATGATCCGGGCCAGCGTTTTTTCCAGCAGGGTGGTTTTACCGGCGCCGGGTGAACTCATAATATTCAGAACAAAGACCTTGTTGGCCTCGAACCGCTGGCGATTGTTGGCGGCCATGGTCTCATTAACGTCCAGCACCCGACGAACAACTTTGATTTCCTTCATCACCAGCCCCCTTTTGATGTAATTATTAAATATTCATGCCGAGGCGTCAATTTTACAATCAATCCGCCAGCTCAATGGAAGCGATCTCCAGCTCCCGGCCCGAAAGCATATCCACCTTGCCGTTGCCGCATCGCGGGCAGATAAATTCCGGCGAAGAGACCGTCCACTGATGGTCGCACTCGCGGCAGCGCAAGTTCACCGGAAGCTCTTCAATGACCAGGCTGGCCCCGGCCAGGGGAGTATCCCGGGTGGCGATATCAAAACAAAAAGTCAGGCTGTCCGGCACCACCGCGGTCATCTTACCGATCCTCAGGTTGACCCGGGCCACGGCGGGATTTTCGAGCCCCGGCGGGATGGCGTTTTGAGCGATCTCGACAATCTGCATGGCAATACCCATTTCATGCATCACTAACTCCTGACGACCCGGTCGCTGGTTTACTTAAAAAATCGCGGTCGGCGCTGGTTTTAGCCCGAATATTTCACGAGTCAAATTGATCAATCAAAAACCCTGGCGCAAAACTCTCCCAGGACGCCCAGATCCCGGCAGACGCGGATACCGGCCTCTTCCATGGCCGCTATCTTGGCTTCGGCACCGCCGCTTTTACCGCTGATGATGGCCCCGGCATGGCCCATGCGCCGGCCGGGGGGCGCGGTCAGGCCGGCCACGAAACCGACCACCGGCTTGCTGACCTCCTGCCGGATAAAATCAGCGGCCTTTTCTTCGGCGTTGCCGCCGATTTCACCGACCATGACCATGCCGCGGGTAGCCGGGTCTTTTTCAAAGGCGTCCAGGCAATCGATAAAATTGGTGCCGTTGACCGGATCACCGCCGATGCCGACGCAGGTAGTCTGGCCGATGCCCTGTTCGGTAAGCTGATGCACCACTTCATAGGTCAGGGTGCCGGACCGGGAAA
Source organism: Desulfosudaceae bacterium (assembly GCA_046483615.1). Classification (GTDB taxonomy): domain Bacteria; phylum Desulfobacterota; class Desulfobacteria; order Desulfobacterales; family Desulfosudaceae; genus CAYTQK01. The sequence goes on along the minus strand of JAWOCW010000334.1, from coordinate 10,968 downwards.
CCACCCCGATGGGACCGCCCGGTTTGTGAATCGCCCCGGGCATGATGCCGATCTTGGCTTCTCCCGGGGTAATCACGCCGGGACAGTTGGGGCCGATCAGCCGGCAGGCGGAATGATCCAGGATTTTTTTAAGGCGCATCATGTCCAGAACCGGAATGCCCTCGGTAATGGCCACGATCAACTCCATCCCGGCGTCGATGGCCTCGGCGATACCGTCCGCGGCAAAAGGCGGCGGCACAAAAATCATGCTGCAATTGGCGCCGGTCTCCTTGACCGCTTCGCTGACCGTGTTAAAAACAGGGACACCGTCCATTTCCTGGCCGCCCTTGCCCGGGGTTACCCCGGCCACCACCGCGGTACCATAGGCCAGGCACTGCTGGGTGTGGAATTTTCCTTCTTTACCGGTAATGCCCTGAACCAGCAGGCGGGTCTCCTTGTTGACAAATATACTCATTTTCTCACCATGTTATTTCCAATCAGATTTATTGGACCGGGTCAGGCGGCACCGGCAACCTGCGACACTTTCCGGGCGGCGTCACGCAAATTCTCGGCCGGCTGCAGCTTCAGCCCGGAATCTTTCAGAATCCGCTTGCCCTCCTCCACGTTGGTGCCTTCCATGCGGACCACCAGGGGGACATTTACCTCGATATTGGTGGCCGCCTGAACAATACCCCGGGCCAGGATGTCGCAACGCAGGATGCCGCCGAAAATATTAATCAGAATACAGGTCACTTTTTTGTCACTTAAAATAATTCGAAACCCGTTTTCCACCATTTCCGCGTCGGCTCCGCCGCCCACATCCAGAAAATTGGCTGGTTCGGCCCCGGCCAGCTTGATGATGTCCATGGTGGCCATGGCCAGGCCGGCGCCATTGACCATGTTGCCGACATTACCGTCCATGTTGATATAATTCAGATTATACCTGGAAGCCTCCACCTCCAGGGGGTCCTCTTCATTGGTATCCCGGAGTTCCTGGATTTCCTTGTGCCGGAACAAGGCGCTGTCGTCAAAGTTGATCTTGGCGTCCAGGGCCACTACCCGCTCGTCCCGGGTCAGCACCAGGGGATTGATCTCCACCAGGGAAACATCATAATCGACAAACAGGTTATAAAGTCCGGTCACAATCTGCATGAACGATTTTACGGCCCCGGCCGGCAGGTTCAATCCAAAAGCCGCCTGGCGGCAGTGGTATCCGGAAATACCCGCCAGGGGGTCGATATAAACCTTGATGATCTTCTCCGGCGTCTCCTCGGCCACCGTCTCAATATCCATCCCGCCGGCTTCGCTGGCCATGATAACGATACTGGCTGTTTCCCGGTCGCTGATCAAAGAGAGGTAAAGCTCCCTTTCGATGTCCATGCCCTCTTCCACCAGGAGCTTGCGCACCAGGGTACCTTCCGCCCCGGTCTGAGGCGTTACCAGGGTAGATCCCAGCAGAGCCCCGGCAAAACTCTCAACCTCCTCGGCTGAGTCGACCACCTTGACGCCGCCGCCCTTGCCCCGGCCGCCGGCATGGACCTGGGCCTTGACCACCACGGGGTATCCCCCCAGGCTGTCCGCCGCCGCCCGGGCCGCGGCGGCGTCTTCCGCCATGACGCCCCTGGGGACGGGAATATGATATTTTTCAAACAGAGCTTTGGTCTGATATTCATGAATCTTCATAAAACATCTCCGGTCTGTGAATTGTCCGCCTGTATCAACGGCGGATTCAACCGATAAGACTCAGCACGGCATCCTTTTGAACGGTATCGCCGGCTTCGAATTTATTGGTCTTGATAGTGCCGCTGACAGGCGCCGGCAGAGCGTTTTCCATTTTCATGGCCTCCAGGATAACCACGGTTTCGCCTTCTTCCACCGTCTCGCCCACTTTCTTGACGTACTTTACGATCATTCCGGGCATGGGCGCGGTCAAGGGAGTGCCGTCTCCGGCGGCGGCAGCCGGGGCCGCCTTCTTTTCCGCGGCGGCCGGGGCAGATTTCGGCGGAGCCGGCTTAGCCGAAGCCGCCGGTGCCGACGATGCCGCCGGAGCAGCGGCCGGAGCGGACGAAGCCGCGGGAGCGGCCGGGGCCGCCGCCGAACCAATCCGGGCGGCCGCCTGCTGGATATAGGCAATGGCCGGAGAATCGCCGGTTTCATCGACGCCGACTTCATAATATTCGTTATCGACAAAGACATTGAAAGTACGGAAATTTTCGCTCTTGGCCGGCATTTCATCTTTTTCCGGTTTGGCCACCAGCTTGCCGGCCCGGGCCTTGGCCACCATCTCCTCCTCCGCTTTGGCCTGCTCCAGGCTCTTGGCCCGGACCGACTCGGGCGGCTCTTCAAACCCGTATTTCCATTTCAGAAACTTGCGGCCGGTAACCGGGTACAGGGCGTAAATCAGGACATCATCGATATCCGCGGCCAACTCGCTGATCTCTTCCTTGGCGTTATCCAGCTCCGGATCGATAATCTCGGCCGGCCGGCCGTCAAAGGGCTTTTCACCGCGTTCGTATCCCTTGAGGGCTTTTTTCAGCAGCTCCTCATCGATGGGAACGGAGGGTTTCCCGTACAGCCCGAAACATAAATCCTTGACCTGGTCGGTAATGCGCTGGTAGCGTTCGCCGCCTTTGTCAAACAGAACGTTATTGACCGTCTGCACGCCCACGATCTGGCTGGTAGGCGTCACCAGCGGGATCTGCCCCAGATCTTTTCTGACCTTGGGCAGTTCCTTGTAAACCTCATCCAGCTTGTCCAGGGCATCCATCTCCTTGAGCTGGTTGAAGAGGTTGGACAGCATCCCCCCCGGGGTCTGATGCAGCAGGACGTTAATATCGATGGGGGACATACGGGGCTCATTCAACAGCGCCCGGTACTTGGGCATGACGTCCCGCTCCAGGACATCGTTGATGGCCACCAGCTGCTTGATGTCAAAGCCGGTATCCCGGTTGGTTCCCAGCAGAGACATGACCATGGGTTCAATGGCCGGGTGGGAGGTCCGGTAAGCGTACGGCGACATGCAGGTATCAATAATATCAACCCCGGCCTCAACCGCCTTTAAGTGAGACATGGGCGCCAGGCCGGAGGTGAAATGGCTGTGAAAATGGATCGGCGGCTTGACCGTTTCTTTCAGCGCCTTGATAATCTCGTAGACGTCGTAAGGCGCTGCCAGACCGGCCATATCCTTGATGCAGATGGTGTCGGCGCCCATCTGCTCGAGTTCCTTGGCCTTGCTGACAAAATAGTCGACGTTATAAACCTCGCCGCCCAGCCGCGGTTCGGTCAGGGAGTAGCAAATGGTGCCCTGAAAATGTTTGCCGGTCTCCTTGATCACGGCCACCACGGTTTCAAAATTACGGAAATCGTTCAGGGCGTCAAAGGTACGGAAGATATCCATGCCGTTCTCCACGGCCCGTTCCACAAAAGCCCGGGCCACGTCATCGGCGTAATTCCGGTAGCCCACCAGGTTCTGGCCCCGCAGCAACATGGAAAATGGAGTTTTCTTGAAGTAACGCTTCAGGGTCCGGATCCGCTCCCAGGGATCTTCGTTCAAGAAACGGTGCATGGTATCAAAGGTGGCCCCGCCCCACATTTCCACCGCCCAGAAACCGACATTGTCCATCATCTCCGCCACCGGGATCATATCCTCGGTCCGGCCCCGGGTCGCGAACAAAGACTGGTGACCGTCGCGCAGGGAAAGATCCATCACCTTCAAAGGATTCTCCGCCCTGGGCCGATCCTGGTCATACTTCATTTTAGTCATTTTCACCTGGTTATGGTCGCTCATAATCTGCCTCTCCTTAGCTTGCTTGAGAATGTGCTGCCTGAATTTTAATATTACCGGTACAAACCCTTTAACTGCATCATGGTCCGTAATTGCATCTGGGCCTCCCGCCCGCCGGAGCCCCAGGCATTGGTTCGGGTGAACGGACCCCGCTCCAGCGCGGAACTGCCCCGGGCGGCCGCCGCCATACCGGAAATGGCGGCCATCTCCTCTTCGCTCTTGATATAATTGATAACCGCCGCCGAAATGGCCGCTTTAACGTGATCATCTTTTTTTTTCATAAATTTTCTCCGTTGGCTTAGACCGGAATATTGCCGTGTTTTTTGGGCGGCCGGGTTTCCCGCTTGGTGCACATCAACTCCAGGGCCTCCGCCAGGCGCTGCCGCGTGTACCGGGGCTGAATAATGGCGTCCACGAAACCTCTTTCCGCCGCCCGGTAAGGATTGGAGAACTGCTCCTTATATTCGGCGATTTTCTCCGCCCGGCGGGCCTCCGGATCATCAGCGTTCTTGATCTCTTTTCGGTACAGCACGTTGGCCGCGCCTTCGGCCCCCATTACCGCCACTTCGGCGGTGGGCCAGGCAAAAACCATATCCGCGCCAAGCTGGCGGGAGCTCATGGCCAGATAAGCGCCGCCGTAATCCTTCCGGGTAATCAGCAGCAATTGCGGCACCGTTACCTCGGAATAGCACCAGAGCAGCTTGGCCCCGTGCCGGATGATGCCGCCCCACTCCTGATCACTGCCGGGCAGATAACCGGGCACGTCGGCTATGGTCAGCAGGGGGATGTTAAAGGCGTCACAGAAACGGATAAACCGGGTAGCCTTGTCCGAAGCGTTGATATCCAGGCACCCCGCCTGCACCTTGGGCTGATTGGCGATGATACCGATAGCGCGGTTGTTCAGCCGGGCGAAACAGACGATGATGTTTTTGGCGAAATACTGGTGCGGTTCAAAAATCTCATTATTGTCAACCAGCAGCCGGATAATTTCCTTCATATCATAGGCCTGGTTGACGTCATCGGGAATGATGGTGTCCAGTTCCGGAATTTCCCGGAAAGGATCATCGCCGGTACTGACCACCGGCGGATCTTCCAGGTTATTGGCGGGCAAATAGGCCAGCAGCCGCCGGATCTGGTTGATGGCGTCCTGGTCGTCTTCACAGGCGAACTGGGCCACCCCGCTCTTTTCATTATGACTCATGGCGCCGCCCAGTTCCTCAAAGGAAATCTCCTCGCCGGTGACGGACTTGATAACCTGGGGCCCGGTAATAAACATGTAGCTGGTTTCTTTAACCATGAAAATCCAGTCCGTCATGGCCGGCGAATAGACCGCCCCGCCGGCTGTCGGGCCCATGATGGCCGAAATCTGGGGGATAACGCCGGAGCTGATGGAATTTCGGTAAAATATTTCCCCGTAACCGGACAGGGCGTCCACCCCCTCCTGAATCCGGGCTCCGCCGGAATCGTTCATGCCGACTACCGGAGCGCCGGCTTTCAAGGCCATATCCATCACCTTGGTAATTTTTTTGGCGTGCATCTCGCCGAGACTGCCGGCCCGGGCGGTAAAATCCTGGGAATAGGCAAAGACCGGACGGCCGTCCACCAGGCCGTGGCCGGTGATAACCCCGTCAGCCGGGATGTCAACCTGGTCCATGCCGAAATAGGTGCAGCGATGCTTGACAAACATGTCCATTTCGCGGAAGGAACCGGGATCAAACAGGGCCTCGATACGCTGCCGGGCAGTCAGCTTGCCTTTTTCCCTGTGTTTGGCCACGGCCTGTTGGCCGCCCATTTCCCGGGCCTGTTGTTCTTTTTCTTTTAATGCCTTGAGTTTGCCTTCGGTTGTATCCATACCGGAATCCCCTTCCTGATGACTTGTAATCTCACTATTCCCTGAATTGAGCGCTTCAACTTTTGTGAACTTTACGGGTGGTAATCTTTCAGATGAAAACTGACAAATTATATTCACAACCAGCTTAACAAAATTCTAAAATATACCTAGGTTATGAGCCGCTTGTCAAGATAAAACAGCAATTTGGCGGCTCCCTGGGCGGCCGTCATGTCGCCCCGGCCGACCTTGTCGGCCACCTTGTCCAGATGTTCGCGAACTTCCGGCAGATCCCTGAACCGGGACTGCACGCCCTCCTCGATCAGGCGCCACATCCATTGCCGGGCCTGCTCCCGTCTCTTCTTGTCAAGCTCCCCGCAGGCCGTCAGCTTTTTTCGATGCTCGCGAACGGTATCCCAGATGGTGTCGATACCGGTCATGTCCAGGGCGCTGCAGGTCAGCACCGGGGGCTGCCAGACGGGCGACGAAGGCGCCAGCATGTGCAGGGCGGCCTCATACTCTTTTTTGGCCCGCCGGGCGTTGTCGACATTAGCCCCGTCGGCCTTGGTTATGGCGATGGCGTCGGCCAGCTCCAGGATACCTTTTTTAATGCCCTGGAGTTCGTCTCCGGCCCCGGCCAGCATCAGGACCAGGAAAAAATCAACCATGGCGGCCACGGCCGTTTCCGACTGGCCCACCCCGACCGTCTCCACCATGACCACGTTAAACCCGGCCGCCTCGCACAACAGAATCGATTCCCGGGTTTTGGCGGCAATCCCGCCCAGGGTGATGCCGGAGGGCGAGGGCCGGATATAGGCCCGGGCATCGGCGGCCAGCTTGCCCATGCGGGTCTTGTCTCCGAGGACACTGCCGCCGCTGCGGGCGCTGCTGGGGTCAACGGCCAGCACCGCCACCCGGTAGCCCTGGCCGGTCAGAAAGGTACCCAGGGTTTCAATGAAGACGCTTTTGCCGACCCCGGGAATGCCGGTAATGCCCAGCCGGATGGATTGCCCGGTCCGGGGCAGAATCCCCTCCAGAACCTGCCGGGCCATGGCCTGGTGCTCCGGCAGGGAACTTTCCATGAGGGTGATAGCCCGGGCCAGCACGCGCCGGTCGCCCTGGAGCACGCCCTTGATATAATCGTCCGGTTGATGGTCACCCATCTCAGACCGCCTTTTCCAGCACGTTCAGAACCTGGTTGGCGGAATCCGTCAGCACGGTTCCGGGACCGAACACGCCGCTGGCCCCGGCCTCAAACAGAAAATCATAGTCCGTCGGAGGAATAATGCCGCCGACCACCACCTTGATGTTTTCCGCGCCCTGGGCTTTAAGGGCCGCCACCAGTTGGGGCACCAGGGTCTTGTGACCGGCCGCCAGGCTGGAGACGCCGACCACGTGGACGTCATTTTCCACCGCCATGCGGGCGGCCTCTTCCGGCGTCTGAAACATGGGTCCGATATCCACGTCAAAGCCCAGGTCGGCATAACCGGTGGCCACCACCTTGATGCCGCGATCATGACCGTCCTGGCCCATTTTGACCACCAGGATCCGCGGTTTACGGCCCTCTTTGGCGGCGAAATCCTCGGTGCGCTTGCGCAGGGAGGCGATAATCTCGCTGTCACCATATTCACCGGCGTAGACACCGGAGACGCACTGGGTGGTGGCCACGTACCGGCCGAAGACCTTTTCCATGGCCTCGGTCACCTCGCCCACCGTGGCCCGGGCCCGCATGGCCGGAATGCAGGCCTCCAGCAGGTTGCCGTCCTGCTCGGCGCAGCTGGTGATGGCCGCCAGGGCTTTGGCCACTTCCTTTTCATCCCGGTTGGCGCGGATCTCCTTTAACCGGGCGACCTGTTCCTGCCGGACCTCGTCGGAGACTTCCCGGACATCCAGGGGCGCCTCGTCTTCCACCTGGTACTTGTTGACGCCGACCACCGTCTCCTGGCCCTGGTCGATTCTGGCCTGCCGCCGGGCGGCCGACTCTTCGATGCGCAGCTTGGGCATGCCCGATTCAATGGCCCGGGCCATGCCGCCCAGATCTTCAATTTCCCGGATAATCCGGCGGGCTTCCTGGACGATGGAGGCGGTCAGGCTTTCCACGTAATAGGAACCGCCCAAAGGATCGACCACCTTGGTGATATGCGTCTCCTCCTGGACGATCAACTGGGTATTGCGGGAAATCCGGGCCGAAAAATCGGTCGGCAGGCTGACGGCCTCGTCAAAGGAGTTGGTATGCAGGGACTGGGTGCCGCCCAGCACCGCCGAGAGGCACTCCAGGGTGGTCCGGATAATATTGTTGTAGGGATCCTGCTGAGTCAGGCTCCAGCCCGAAGTCTGGCAGTGGGTCCGCAGCATCTGCGACTTGGGATTTTGGGGGTTGAAACGGCCCACGATGTCCGACCACAGAAAGCGGGCGGCCCGCAGCATGGCGATATCCATGAAAAAGTTCATGCCGATCCCGAAAAAGAAGGACAAGCGGGGGGCGAAATCATCGATGCCCAGACCGGCTCCCAGGGCGGCCTGGATGTATTCCAGGCCGTCGGCCAGGGTAAAGGCCGTCTGCAGCACCGAATCGGCGCCGGCCTCCATCATGTGATAGCCGCTGATACTGATGGTATTGTACTTGGGCAGATTATCGGAACAGTACTTGATAATATCGGCCACGATCCGCATGGATTCCACCGGCGGATAAATATAGGTGTTCCGGGTCAGGTACTCTTTCAAAATGTCGTTCTGGATGGTTCCCCGCAACTGCTCCTGCTTGACCCCTTGTTCTTCGGCCGCCACGATATAAGCGGCCAGAACGGGCAGCACGGCCCCGTTCATGGTCATGGAAACGCTCATCTCGTCTAAGGGGATGCCGTCGAAAAGCACCTTCATGTCCTCCACCGAATCCACCGCCACCCCGGCCTTGCCGACGTCGCCGGCCACCCGGGGATGATCCGAATCAAAACCGCGGTGGGTGGCCAGGTCAAAGGCCACGGACAGGCCCTTCTGACCGGCGGCCAGGTTCCGTTTGTAAAACTCGTTGGACTCCCTGGCCGTGGAAAAACCGGCGTACTGCCGGATGGTCCAGGGACGGCCGGTATACATGGTCGCCCGGACGCCGCGGGTAAAGGGATCGGCCCCGGGAATGGTATCGACCTGGTTTTCCAGATCGGCCAGGTCTTCGCGGGTATACAGGGGCTTGATGGTGATGCCCTCGGGGGTTTCCCGGTGCAGGGACTCCACCGGTTTGCCCTTGAGTTCTTTTTCCGCCAGCTCTTTCCACTTGGCTATATCGGCCATGCCTACCTCCTTCGTTATTTTATGATCGTTCGCACAACTCCACCAGCACCCCGCTGGTCGCCTTGGGATGAAGAAAGGCGATTCTGGCGCCGCCGGCACCGTCCCGGGGGGTTTCGTCAATCAACCGAACGCCTTTCTCCTTTAATTCCGCCAGGGCCTCGTCAAGGTTTTCCACCTGAAAAGCCACGTGCTGGATGCCCTGACCCTTTTTCTCAATATATTTGGCAATGGGTCCGTCCGGGGCGGTTGATTCCAGCAGTTCCACCTCGCTTTCGCCCACCGGCAGAAAGGCCGTGGTCACTTTCTGGGTGGCCACTGTCTCGGTTCCCTCAAACTCCAGCCCCAGCACGTCCGTCCAGAAATTTTTACCCTCGTCGATGCTGTTGACCGCGATACCGAGATGATCAATCTTTAAAATTTTCATAAGTCGTCTCCTGCCATGTTAGGAATGCTGTTTTCAGGTTATCGGGACACCGCCGCCAGGGCGGCCGCGAAACCTTCCGCGGCGCCTGTTATGGTGGCGTCATCCACGCAGTAGGACAACCGGAAGTAACCCGGGGCGCCGAAACCGCTGCCGGGTACCGCCAGGATAAGAGACTCCTGCAATTTACCGACAAATGCGACGTCATCCGGCAGCGGCGAGCGGGGGAAAAGGTAAAAGGCTCCGGCCGGCTTGACAAAATCATAGCCGCAGGTTTCCAGAATCCCGCAGAGCAGATCACGTTTCCGGGTGTAGGCCTCGACATCAACCCGGCTGCCCTGGACTTGAGCGATAACCCGCTGCATCAGCGCCGGAGCGTTGACAAACCCCAGGACCCGGTTGGCAAAAGTCATGGCGGCCAGCAGCTCTTCCTGACCCTCGGCGGCCGGGTTAACGGCTATGAACCCGATGCGCTCTCCGGGCAAAGACAGGTCCTTGGAGTAAGAGGTCACCACCAGGCTGTCGGCATAGGCGGGGAAGACCGGCGGTACCGTGATCCCGTCATGGGTGATGTTGCGATAGGGTTCATCGGCCACCAGGTAAATGGTCCGGTCATACTCCCACGACTTTTCAGTCAGCAGCCGGCCCAGCCCGGCCAGGGTGGACTCCGGATAAACCGCGCCGGTGGGATTGTTGGGAGAATTTATGATAACGGCCCGGGTTTCCGGCGTGATGGCCCCGGCCAGAGCCGGCAGATCCAGATCAAAATCCGGCCGGCAGGGCGCCGTCTTCAGCCGGCCGCCGTGATTTTCAGCGTAAAATCCGTATTCCACGAAATAAGGCGCCGGGACTACCACCGTTTCGCCGGGGTTAAGCAGGGCTTTTAAAATAACATTCAAGCCTCCGGCTGCCCCGCAGGTCATGATGACGTCATTTTCCGACAAGTCGGTCCGCTGCTCCGCGGACACCTGAGCGGCCACCGCCCGGCGGGTATCGGCATAGCCGCTGTTGGGCATATAGGAATGGTCCAGGGAGGAATCGCCGGCCACCTCCGACAGAACCTGGTGAAACCCGGCCGGCGGCGGCAGGTTGGGGTTGCCCAGGGAAAAATCAAACACCTTGTCCGCGCCGTGACGGGCTTTTAATGCCGCGCCCGCCTCGAACATCCGGCGGATCCAGGAAGATGCCTCCAGGCTGTCCTTGATGTGTGCTGCTATGGCCATAATAATCTCCGTCTTACCGGGGCAGTCCGGGTTGCTCCCAACCCGGATATGTCACGAAATCTACTTCTTAACTGGCTCCAGCCATGGCCGGAAAAGCTGCCCAGCTTATGCTTCCATCACTTGATGGACAGCTTAAAAAATCAAGCCGGCTTTGTCAATTATTTTTTAATCAACCGGATTTAATCAACCTTTTCAACGGCTTCGATTCCTTCCAGGCGATCTTTCAAAAAACGCTCAATGCCGTCTTTAAGCGTGACCTGGGCCATGGGGCAACCGGAGCAGGCGCCCTGCAGCCTGACTTTAACCAGGCCGCCCTCCACCGAAACCAGTTCCACGTCGCCGCCGTCGGCCTGCAGCCGCGGCCGGATTTCATCCAGCAGTTGTTTAACCTGTTCTTCCATAATGACCTCCTCTTCTTGGCCCGGATATTTCATGAATTTTTTTG
>JAWOCW010000321.1:0-2580 GCA_046483615.1 Desulfosudaceae bacterium | reverse complement strand
GGACGGCGGCAAAACCCCTGGCGGGCCGGGAACTGCCCGCTTTGTGCCATGATTTTGAAAAGGCCGGGGTCAACCTCGGCCATCTCTACACCAGCCTGTCTGTTCCGTCCGAGTGGCTGCCGGTCGAAGAATTAAAACAAAAAATATACCGGGCGGCAGAGGCCGCCTGCCGGTCCTTCGGCATGCCCTTCCACGAGGACATCAGCAGGCGCTTTACCGCCGTGGCTGATCAACCGGCCGTGGATTTCGGAATGCTGGACGAACCTCTTCAGCAGCTGGTCCTGGAACGAATCTTATCCAACAGCGACGACCGCGCCCGACTCAAGGCCGACAACCCCGGCCTGACCTTCCCGGAAAAAATCCTGGCGCCGGAGTTCATTGCCGCCAATAACGAGGCTGTCCGCCGGGCTTTTGCCGAGACCGTCGCGGCCAGACAACTGGTTGCCGCTTATCAGGCCGCCATGGACACGCCTCTCACTCACCGGCTTGACAAGCAGGTCCTGCTGGATCGATTCTTCAACCCCGACCGCTTCAACCTGCTGCAATGGGGAAATAATGACTAAACCTGATAACGGCCTGAAAATCACCGGCCCCGTCTCCCCGCTGGCCCCCCTTGCTACCGGCCTGGAACCGGGCGGCCGACTGGAACGACCGCTGCGGGCCATTCTGTTCGACGTTTACGGCACCCTCTTTATCAGCGCTTCCGGCGACATCTCCACCGCCAGGAGCCAGCCGGCGGTAAACCGCCAGGTAGCGGACCTGTTGGCGGAGACAGGCCGGGAAGAAACCCCGACCGAATTGTATCAACAATTTCGGGAAGCCATCGCCGCCGCCCACGCCCGCCGGAAAGAAGAGGGAATTGATTATCCGGAAGTGGAGATAGACCGGATCTGGGCAAAGGTATTGAAACTGGACGACCTGGCCGAGGCCCGGAAATTTGCCCTGGACTTTGAAATGGCGGTCAATCCCGTCTACCCCATGCCCCATGCCGCTGAACTGCTGCGGCAGATCCGGAGCATCGGCCTGCCCGCCGGGATAATTTCCAATGCCCAGTTTTATACTCCCCTGATCTTTGAATACTTTTTAGACGGTCTGCCGGAAGAAACCTGGGCCGCGCCGGACCTGGTATTTTACTCGTACCGCCACGGGTATGGAAAACCATCCCGGTACATGTTTGAAAAGGCCGTGGCCGCCCTGAAAGATCGACAGATCAACCCCGACCAGGTCTTATACCTGGGCAACGACCAGCGCAACGATATCCGCCCGGCCCGGGCCTGCGGTTTTCAAACAGCGCTTTTCGCCGGGGACGCCCGTTCGCTGCGCCTGAGAGAGACAGACCAGCAAGACGCCGGCATCCAGCCAAACCTGATCATAACGGATCTGGCCCAATTGGCACCGCATCTGCCGCGATCCGGCTGAACCGGCTTAAAACAAGCCCGGCTCCACAATATGCCCGACTTTAAAAACCTTATATCTTAAAAACGGAGGAATATGCTATGAACGACTTTCTTAAAAATCTTCGCAACAACCAGGGCCATCACCAGAAACAGTATGACAACAAATACAAGGGCCAGCAGCGCCACGATAATCGGAACAAAAGCGGCCCGCCGCCCAAAAAAAATGATATTCCCGACTATCTCAAGGCCTTGTTTGACGACCTGGCCCCGGTCCTGAAAAATTGCCTCAACCAGTTCGCCGAAAGCCAGGCCCGGACTGCCGCGGCCAGTGAACGCCAGGCCGAAGCCCTGGAGAAACTGGCCACCGGCATGCCGGAAACCATGCGACATAATCTTTCCCACAAAAAGGCCCCGCGCCGTCGCAAAATAGACCAGCGCAAGCAGGAGATTCTGGAGATGATCAAAGGCCTGCGGGATGAAAACATGACCTATGAAGAAGTGGCCGCCTACCTGGACGAACACCAGGTGCCCACCTTTTCCGGCCGCGGCCGCTGGCACGCCCAGACCATTCACCGATTGTACATGTATTATCCGTAAAATCGGGGCCTGCTGGCTTTCCAACAAAAAACCGCCTTTTCCACAACCGGGAAAAGGCGGTTTTTTACGTTTCAATCCGGAATCCGGCGGTCAGCATCGCCCGCCCAACCGGTGAATTTATTCCGGTGGCGGCGTTGACCAATGACTGGTCCCGGTCGGTGAAGTTGCCATCACTTCGATTTCCCTGGCACCCCTGTTTTTTGCCCGCGGGCCGTATGTTTCGACACGGGCCTTACAGGGAACGATGAGATATTCCAGGGCGGTCCGGGTACCGTCGGCTTTCCGGATCATGGTTTCCGAAGACACTGTCAACCGCTGCTGGCGACCCTTGTCGTCTTGGGCGACAATGTAATCCGGCCGCTTGGCGATGATATCAGCGGTAAAGCTCCGGCCTTTAACCTCCTCTTCTTCCGCCGGATCAGCGGCGGCTACGGGGTTACTCCCCCCGATTATGATTATCATGGCCACAACCAGGACACCGATCACCCGGTATCCCTGCCATCTGCCGGCGTGGAATAATTGTTTCATCATGCTTGCCTCCCCTTATTTCAAAAAGTCGGTTACAGGACACCTACCACCGGGTACG
>JAWOCW010000306.1:0-13390 GCA_046483615.1 Desulfosudaceae bacterium | reverse complement strand
ATTTGCAATTTCAAAGATGATAAGCCTGTAAAAAGTCTTTTTTACAGGCAGTGTTAAGTGTTAAGTTTTAAGTGTTTAGTAAAATCAAGTAGTTATTTTTAAATTGTTTGTCGGTTTTAGAAGTTTCCGGACTTTTTACGAAGCCGTCTGACCACGGCTTTTGCAAGACCATCAGAGGCAATACGGGTCTGGCGGGTTAATGTTAAAAATATCACCTGAATCTTAAAAAGGAGTCTTTTATGCGGGATGTTTATGTAATCGGGGTAGGGATGACCAGGTTTGGCAAGCACATGGATAAAAACATGAAAACCCTGGCGGCCGAAGCCGTCAACCGCGCCCTGGAGCATGCCGGTATCGAGCAGAAGAATCTTCAGACGGCGGTGGTCGGGAACGCCTACCAGGGGCTGGTGACCGGCCAGGAATCCATCCGGGGCCAGGTGGTCCTGCGGGCCATGGGGATCGGCGATATTCCCGTTACCAACGTGGAAAACGCCTGCTGTTCCTCGGCCACGGCCCTGCAGGTGGCCTGGATGGACATCGCCCTGGGACTTCATGACGTGGGCCTGGTCCTGGGCATGGAAAAGATGTACATGGAAGACCGGGAAAAGCGGCTGAAGCTTTTCTCGGCCTCGGCGGACGTGGAAGTACTGGAGATGATCGTCAAGGCCATGAAAGAGGACGCCGAAAAAAAACGCCGCGAGGCCGAGGCCAGGGGAGAGGTCAAGGCGGAAAAGTCCTCTCAGGGCGGCAGCGCCTTTATGGAAATTTACGCCATGGGCACCCGCATGCACATGGACAAGTACGGCCTGACCCAGCGGCAGCTGGCCGTGGTCAGCGCCAAGAATCACAACAACAGCGTCCATAATCCTTACGCCCAGTATCGGCAGCCTTTCACGGTGGAGGAGATACTCGAAGCTCCGCCGGTGGCTTATCCCCTGACCCGGCCCATGTGTGCGCCGGTGGGTGACGGCGCCGCCGCGGTCATCCTGTGTTCCAAAGACTATCTCAAAAAGCTGAGCGCTGCCAGGCCGGTCAAGATTCTGGCCACGGTGGTGGGCAGCGGCATGGACCGGGGTTTTGATGATCCGGATATTGGCGAACGCCTGAGCAAGATAGCTTATGAGCGGGCCGGGGTGGGGCCGGAGGATATCGACGTGGCCGAGTTCCACGACGCCACGGCCTTTGGAGAAGTTTTGAACACCGAATCCCTGGGCTTCTGTCCCCGAGGCGAGGGCGGCATTTTCGCGGAAGAGGGCCATTCGGCTATTGGCGGCAAGCTGCCCATTAATCCTTCCGGCGGACTGGAATCCAAGGGGCATCCGGTGGGCGCCACCGGCGCCGGTCAGATCGCGGAACTGGTCTGGCAGTTGCGCGGCGAGGCCGAGGGCCGCCAGGTGGAAAAGGCCCGGGTCGCCCTGGCTGAAAACGGCGGCGGCAACATCGGCATTGAAGAAGCGGCCATGGTGCTGACCATTCTGCAGGCGGACTGGTAAGCGGCGTATCTTTTTAACCGGAACCCGAATCGGACGGTTGGCATTTTTAAGATTAAAACGACCGTGGTTTCGGGAGGAAAATACATCTCTGAACTTGAAGCCTTCAATTCAGGTATCAGACAAGAGGGGGATCGATCATGTTGTCTCGCGCGCGAATCAGGACGCTGCTGCAAAGAGAGCCGGCTTTTGATGATATCACCTGCAGCCTGAGGGCTACCGGCAAACAACCCCGGGGTATCATCAAGGAAACCGCCCGGGTCATGGCTATTGCCAGGCAGTTCAACGACGAAGTGGCCCGGCCCCTGGTTTTGAACCTGGATCGCCGGATGCATGAGGAGCCCGACTATCTGCCCTGGGAGTTCGTGGAAAAGGCCAATGAGTGGGGCATGTATACCATGTTTCTGCCGAAAATCTTCGGGGGACAGGGCTACAGTCTTTCCTGTGTCGGTTATTTCATGGAGGAACTGGCCTCGGTCTGCCTCTCCCTGGCCAACCTGGTGGGGGTGCACTACCTGGGTTATGCCGGCCTGGTTTCCACCTGGAACATGAAGCTGGCCAACCGCGTTTCCCGGGACGTGGTCGCGGGAGAGCGGTCCGGCCGGCCCTGCCTGATCTCTTTTGCCATGACTGAACCCGACGCCGGTACCGATTCCCAGAACGTGGAATTCATGGATACCGGTTCCCTGGCCTGCTCCGCCCAGCCGGTGGAAGGGGGCTATCTTCTTAACGGCACCAAGATTTTTATCAGTTGCGGACATCTGTCCACCTGGCACGCCGTGTTCGCCTATACCGATCTGCGGAAAGGCGCCGAAAACATGGTGGTACTGGCGGTAAAAACCGGCACCCCCGGCTTCTCCTTTGGCAAAAAAGAAAAGAAAATGGGTCAGAAAGCCAGTGTCGCCAGTGAATTGGTCTTTCGGGATTGTTTTGTTCCGGACAACCAGGTGCTGTTGGATAAAAAGACCACCAGCCGCTTGTCGCGCGGCGCCAGGGCGACCACCGAGCAGGTTCTGGCTTATATCTGGGGTGCTTCGCGAACCGGGGTGGCCGCTTTTGGCGCCGGCGCCGCCCGGGGGGCTTATGAAGTGGCTCTGCAGTTTGCCGGAGAGACCGAGGTGGAAGGTACCCGCCTGGTTAATCATGAATGGTGCCAGTATCAACTGGCGGAGATGTACAAGAATGTGGTCCTGGCCCGGATGGCCTACACCGAAGCCGGTTATGCCAATGGTCTGCACGGTTTGTGGAAATTGTTAAATTTCAAGCCGCTTTATTATGCCGTCCGGTTGACGCCTCTGCCCTTATCTGATCTGCTTTACGGCCGGCTGTTTGAGCGGTCTTTTTTGACCAGGCTGTTTCAGAAGATCAGTTTTGATTTTCAATCCGACGAGGAGATCAATCGGGTGGACGGGCTGGGATCGCTGGCCAAGTTCGTCGGTACCGATGCCGGGGCGGCCAATTGCCGGCTGGCCCTGGAAATCATGGGGCAGGCCGGACTCCGCCACGATCACCGGGCCGAGAAAATGGCCCGGGACGCCAGGTTGTTGCAGATTTATGAGGGCACCAACGAGGTCAATCGGATCAACCTGTTTAAAAGATTCGGCTGCCGGGCAATCCCGGGGGCCCGCTCGTTCTGCGCCACCAACAGATAGTAATTCGGATAGTGATTGTTTCTCGTCCGTATGGTCGCGACGCAAACCCGACGACATTTTCAAACATCAAGGAGGTTAGCAGCCATGTCCACAGAAATCAACGATCTGCCCATGTTCAAAGGTATCGGGCTGACGGTCGCGGATCCCGATCAGACAGCTCTGGTGTTCGTGAATGAGGACGGCAGTGATGAGCCGCTGAGTTACGCCGATCTTTTTACCCGCAGCAATCAGATGGCCCGGGCTCTGCTTGAGGCCGGGGTCGGTCAGGGCGATACTTTTGTGCTTTTGATGAAAAATCATCCGGAGTTTGTTTATGCCATGTTCGCGGCGGTGACCATCGGCGCTGTAGTGGTCCCGGTCGATCCCCGGTCCCGGGGAAGGAAGCTGGCTTTTCAGATAAAAAATACCGGCGCCAGGGGAATCCTGGTGGAAGACCAGTTTCTGGAGGGGCTGGAAGAGATTGCCGCCGACATCAAAGAAATTCCGGTTATCGGGGTGCTTTACCGGCCTCACCACAACATTCCCGTCAACAAAGACTACCCGGTCTTGAGCCAGGTTTTGGACGGTCAGTCCGGCGATCTGCCGGACGGGGCTTTGGCCTTTGATCCCACCGCGCCGGCCCAGATCATTCATACTTCCGGAACCACCGGCGATCCCAAGGGGGTCGTCCTGAAGCAGGACCGGTTCATGATTTACGCCTTTATGGCCGATTTTCTGTGGCAGTACCAGCCGGACGATCGGCCCTACACCGGACTGTCTTTGACCCACGGCAACGCCCAGTCGGTCACCCTGTTCCCGTCCCTGGCCAAGGGCCTGCCGGCGGTCATCAGCGAACGGTTCACCAAGAGCCGCATCTGGGACATCTGCCGTAAATACAATTGCACTACCTTTTCCCTGCTGGGCGGCATGATGGCCGGCATCTACAACGAGCCCGTCCGGGAGGACGACGGCGACAACCCCGTCCGCAAGGTCATCAGCGCCGGCACCCCCCAGGCCATCTGGGAGGATTTTGAAAAACGATTCCAGGTCAAGATTCATGAATGGTACGCCGCCGTGGAAGGCGGTCTGGCTCATAACCCGCCCGGCACCGGTCCGGTCGGCTCTTTCGGCAAACCGCCCGAAGGCATGGTGGAGATGAAGATCGTCGACGATAACGACCAGGAGCTGCCGCCCGGAGAGAAGGGCGAATTGATCAGCCGCATGGTGACTGGTGCTACCGAAGTGCAGTATCACGGCAACGCCGAAGCCTCCCAGGAAAAAACCCGGGGCGGCTGGCTGCGCAGCGGTGATATCTGTCATCAGGATGAGGACGGCTTTTTCTATTTTGATTTTCGGAAAGGCGGCGGCCTGCGTCGTCAGGGCGATTTTATTCAGCCTGACATGGTGGAAAAGGTGGTTGGTGAAGAGGATTCCGTTTCCGAGGTGTGCGTTTACGGCGTGCCGGCTGCCTCGGGCGCGCCCGGCGAAAGCGACCTGGTGGCCGCCGTGGCACCTTTTGCCGGTAGTGAAATAGACATCGCCGGCGTTAAGCAGGCCTGTCTGGAGGGGTTGGAACGCAACAGCGTGCCGACCTACCTGCAGATCGTGGATGAGATTCCCAAGACCGTCTCGGAAAAACCCCTGGACCGGGTTTTAAAAGACGAGTTTGATGCCAAGGCCGAAAACGTGGTTCAACTATAAGGGTGGAGGTGATATATGCTGGACTCTTTTAAACAGGCCTATCTGCCGGAGATGCGTTTTCCGGAGCGCCACATCGACGAAGCCCTGTGCACCAGGTGCGGCCGGTGCTACCAGACCTGTCCCTGCTACGGGTATCGCTGGGAAAAGGACGAGGTGCCGGTACCGGTCGGTTACGGCGGGTTTGAGCAGGCCTGCATTAATTGCGGCAATTGCCTGGTGGTCTGCCCGGTCGACGCCATTACCATGAGCGGCTGCTACGATGTCCCGGCCGGCCGCTACCAGAGCCTGCTGGAAAAGAAGATGGCCCCGCCGGAGCCGCTGGCCGAAGAAAAGAACCGTTCCTTTGAGGATATCAGCGAATCACTGACGGAGACGGAACGCGTTATTTATACCAGGCGTTCCAACCGCTTGTTCAAGGACAAGGAGGTGCCGCCGGAAATGCTGAGCCGCCTGCTGGAAGCCGGTCGTTTCGCGCCCTCGGCCGGAAACAACCAGCCCTACAAGTTTATCGTCATAACCAGCCAGCCGATTATCAGGGAATTAGAGCGTCGCTCCATGACGGTTTTGCGCAAAATGAAAAACATGTACCAGAGCAAATCCGGCCGACGGTCTTTGGTTAAAACGGTTATTTTTTCGGTGGCCAGTTACTTCAGTCCCAATAAGATGGACCCGCGCCCCATTACCGCCATGGAAAAAGCCGATGCCTCAGATAACAAGATATTCTTTGACGCGCCGGCCGTTATCCTGATATTAAAGGACAAACGGGGTATCAGCAATCCCGACCTGGACGTCGGAATCTGCGCCCAGAACATGGTGCTGGCGGCGCACTCCCTGGGGCTGGGAACCTGCTACGTGTCTTTGCCCATGGAGCCGCTGGGTATGCCGCTGATGGCGGGATTCCGCAGAAAGATCGGTATCCCCTCACGGTACAAGGCAGTCACCAGCATCGCCGTCGGTTATCCCAGGGGGAAAATTGACAAGCCGGTCAAGCGGGACACGCCGCCGGTTCACTGGATATGACCACATGACGGGTCGGTGACCCCTGCTGACCTGTCCGGACGCCCCGAAATTCATCTTGCGGCAAGGAGCGGGATTATGACGGATGATAACAGACCGGTCATTATCGGGGCCGGGCAGATTACGGAAAAATGGGATTCCCTGGCCACGGCCCGATCTCCCCTGGCGCTGATGGCCGATGCCGTGCTGGCGGCGGCGGTCGATGCCGGCCTGACCGAGCAGGCCCTGCGGAAAGCCGATCGGCTCATGGTCACCACCCTGTTTACCGATGATGGACTTGATAATCCTCCCGGCTGCCTGGCCGACCGGCTTGGCCTGGATGAGGTCGAAGGCGTGGTCTCCGGTTTCGGGGGTACTTCGCCCCAGACCATGCTCCATGACGCCATGGGCCGGATTGCCGCCGGCCGGTCCGGGATGGTGATTCTGGCCGGGGCCGAAGCCCAGCAGACCCGGCGCGCCGCCGCCAAGGCCGGCCATTCCCTGGACTGGGGAACCGAGTCCGGGCGGCCGCGGCCGCTCCCGTTTACCTCCCTCGGCGCCATGGACGGGGCCACCGAGACCGAGCATATCCACAACCTGTCCGTGCCGGCCGTTTCTTACCCTCTTTTTGAGAACGCCCTGCGCGGTCATTACCGGCGTTCCCTCGACGATCATCAACAGCGGATCGGGCGGCTCATGAGCGGCCTGACGAAAGTGGCGGCCTCCAATCCCCTGTCCTGGTTTCCCCGGGCAAGAACCCCGGAGGAGATCATTACCCCCGGCCCGGACAATCGGCGGACCGCTTTTCCCTATACCAAGCTGATGAACGCCATGCTGCTGGTCAACCAGGCGGCGGCCCTGATCGTGACTTCCCGCGGCCAGGCCCGTAAGCTGGGGGTGCCATCTTCCCGGCGGGTTTATTGCCACGGCCAGGCCCAGGCCAAAGACCACTGGTATCTGCTCAACCGGGAAAATTATCACACTTCGCCGGCCATTGAGATTATCGGTCAGAAAGCGCTGGCCATGGCCGATACCACCATCGCCGAAATTGAGGCCCTGGATCTGTACAGCTGTTTCCCCTCTTCGGTTCAAATCACCCGCGACATGCTGGGCATTGCCGAGGATGATCCCCGCGACCTGACGGTTACCGGCGGCCTGCCGTATTTCGGCGGCCCCGGTAATAATTACGTCATGCATTCTTTGGCCCGGATGTTCGACAAGGTCCGGGAAAATCCGGGCTGTAGGGGACTGGTCACGGGCAATTCCTTTTACATGTCCAAGCATTCGGTGGGTATTTACGGTACCGAACCGGGGCCGTCCCCGTCCTGGGCCAGTGTCGACGATGCCTGCCAGCGGGAGATTGACGATCGTCCCGCGCCGCCGGCTGATCCGGAGCCGTCCGGTTCAGCCCGGGTGGAAACCTGGACGGTTACCTTTAATCACGATGATGAGCCTGAGCGGGGCGTCGTCATCGGCCGGACCGAACAGGGCCGGCGTTTCGCGGCCTATACCCCGCCGGACCGGGATCTTCTTAAGGCCATGACGCGGGAGAATTTTATCGGCGCGGCCGGAACAGTGGTCAGCCGGGATAAGCTCAATACTTTTACGCCCCGGTAAGGGCGAGGGGAGGAACCATGCCCGGAATCGGAATGTCCGGGGTGGCGGTCATGCTGCTGCCGGTGCTGGAGACTATCCAGATGGCCATTGACCTGGGTTATGACGCGGTCGAGCTGTCCGGCGAGTTTCCCCAGTGCGTCTGCGACGAGGTGACCGCCGAACAGCGGCAGCAGGCCCGGCAACTGGCAGCAGCGGCCGGCCTGCGTCTTTCGGTTCACGCCCCGTTTAACAGCCTCAATCCGGCCGCCCTCAATCCCGGTATCCGGGCGGAATCCATCCGTCAGATCAAGACGGCCATTGATCTCTGCGCCGACATGGGCGGCGAGTTGGTGACCGTTCATAACGGCAACTATGTTGTTTCGGAAAAGATGCGTCAAAAGATTCCCCAGGTGGCGGAGATTCAGTGGGATCTCAACCTGGACGCCCTGCGGCAGACGGCGGAACACGCCCGTCAGCGAGATGTTTCTCTCTGCCTGGAAAATATCGGCTTTGAACCGCGTACCATCGACCGCAACGTCGATGACATGCTGGCCATTCGTCAGGCCGTGGACTCACCGGCCCTGTGGTTCTGCGTTGATATCGGTCACGCCCGTCTCAACAACGAACTGGACGATGTCATGACCCGGCTGACCCCTTTTGCCCGGCAGATTCATTTTACCGATAATTTCGGCCAGGCCGACGACCACCTCATTATCGGCCAGGGCAATTTTGATTACTCCCCCTACCTGGATTTTTTCCGAGAGTTTGACGGCATCCTCCTGCTCGAGGTCATCCAGGTCGGCACCGATCCCGGCCCGGCCCGCCAGAGCCTGGCCCATGTCCGCCAGTTGCTGGGCCGGTAAGGCCGGGCCGGAGTTCGCGAAATTGAGCCGGGAGCCGTCAAGGTACTTTCAAGTACAGTTGACAGGCATGGTCAGGGCGGCCTCTGATGAGTAATCCGCCTCTATGAGTTCTTTTATCTTGAGAGATATATCCTGAATTTCAAATGGTTTCTGGATAAAACCCCGGCCGCCTCGGGCCAGAATCTGCCGGATCTGATCATTGAGGCTGAAGCCGCTGCACAGCAATACCTTGACCGCGGGATCGATCTCCCGGAGTTTATCGAAAATCATGCCGCCGCTCATGTCGGGCATGAGGATGTCAAGCATCACCAGATCAATCTCGTCTTTCCGTGATTCATAAAGCTTCAGCGCCTCCTGGCCCTCGCCAGCCGTCAGAACCTTATATTTTAAACGTTTCAGCAGTCGCGCGCAGGATTTTAAAACCATCTCTTCATCATCCACCACCAGGATGGTGCCTGATCCTTCCTCTATGACTGCCGAGGATTCAGGCCGGGTATTTTCCCCCGTCTTTTTGGTGGTGGCCGGGAAATAGAGATTAAATGTCGAACCCTCTCCGATGCTGCTGTCGATTTCGATAAACCCGGCATAGTTTTTCATGACGCCATAAACGAAAGAAAGCCCCAGCCCGGTTCCGGAACCGGTTTTTTTGGTTGTAAAAAAGGGATCGAATATTTTTTCCATGACCTGATTATCCATGCCGTGTCCGGTATCCCTGACCGTGATTTTTACGTAGTCGCCCGGCTGAAGCTTATGAGGCTCCACCTTTTTTTCATCCAGCCGGATGTTTTCAGTCCGGACGAAGATATCTCCGGTTCCCGATTCCGGCATGGCCTGGGCCGCGTTCAGGTACAAATTCATGAGCACCTGCTGTGTCTGGCTTTTATCGGCCTCCACCAACCGGAGATTTTCCGCCAGCTCCGCATGGATTGTGATGTTTTTCTTGGCGTTGCTGAACATGTGATTTTCTTTTTCGATCAAAATGTTCAGGTCCAGCGGCAGGATTTCGTAAGCGCCGCCACGGGCGAATCCCAGGAGATTGCTGGTCATGGAAGAAGCGTCTCTGACCGATTCCTTGATCTGTTCAAGCAGCTCATAATCAGGATCAGAGGGGTCTTTGTCCATCAGCAGGTCCGAGACAGGCCCGACTATGCCCATGAGGGCGTTGTTGAAATTGTGGGCCACCCCGCCGGCCAGAACCCCGATGGCTTCCATTTTCCGGGCCTGCTGCAATTGATGTTCCATCTCCTTTTTTTCGGTGATGTCGGTGCAGACGCCTATGTATTTGACTATCCCGCCCTGGTCGTCCCGGACCGGCAGGTAATGATCACTCCAGTATCGCCATGATCCATCCTTATGCTTGATTCTGTATTCACAAACATTTACGTCCCCATCTTCCTGCTGTCCGTTTTCCGGATGCTTAAGCCTGCCGGCGTCTTCCGGATGGATCAACCCGTGCCAGGTAACCCGGTTTTTCGATATTTCTCCGGATTCATAACCCAGCTTGGCATCGATATCACCGAACCAGAGGAGGTGGTTGTTGTCTTTCCTCAACTCATAAACCAGGTCATAAGAGGCCTTGCCAGCCAGCCGCAGGCGTTCTTTGCTCTCCTCCAGGGCGCGTTCAACTTCTTTCAGCTTGGTAATATCTATAATAACGCCCTCAATAATATCTTCTTTATCCAGGGTGTACTTTCGCGCCCAGACAGTGGCGTTAAAGACGGAACCGTCCCGGCGGACAAGATTCATGGGACGGCCTTCGATGCTTTGTCCCTGATCCAGGCGGCGATCCATTTCCTGCTTCTGCTTCTGGTCGGAGTATATGATGCCGGTGTCGGACTCCTGCAGCTCTTTTCGGCCGTAGCCGAACAAATTCTCGAAGGCCTTGTTCATTAATAGAAAGCGGCTGTTGTCGCCCGCGACCTGCTGATAAACACCTATCGGCAGATTGTCCACAAAAGAACGGTATCGCTTTTCAGACTCCAGCAGGCTGTCTTTGTGCGTTTTTGTCTGAAGATCGACTATATATCCCAGGAAAAGAGTCACCACCAGTATGAACGGCAGGCGAAGATAGTAACTGACCGCCATATCGCCCTGGAGCAGGCCCTGCTGGTAGAGCAGCCAGCCGTAGATGACAACAAACAGAAAGCTGGCTATGACCAGATTTTTTAATTCCGACCCCAGGGTAGCCAGGCAGACGATTACGAAAAAAATCAGGTAGAGGTCAGACCCTTCCATTCCGGAAAGGTAGATGCCGCTGACGATGAGAAGGCAGTCGCACAGGACGATGGCATAAAAGAAGGCCGCTTTCTCAAAGTACCTGTCAGGTAAATAGTGTATAATCAGGTTGGTTAACAGGTAGAAAGCTATAAAGGCATATCCCCAGAATTTGAGGTATTCTCTGCCGGGCGTCAGAATCAGTATGTAGGCGATGGTGATAATTACCAGCAGCCGACTTAAAAAGACGAGCCGTTTTCGGTTCATTCCCATGGTGGGTTCTCAGCATTTAATTTGGTTATGGCCTGAAAATAAATTTTTGAGAATTTGAGGTTCTCAGTTCAGGCTTAATATAACGCCCGCTATCGGCGGTTAGGAGTTAACAGCCATTTTTTTCGGCCGGTTGTTCACTTTTTTGGGGGCGAACCTGTTGACCTGCATTTTTACAAAGGTCTCAGTAATATCGGGATCAAGGCGGCTGCCGGCCAGGGATCTGATGGTTTTCAGCGCCTCCAGAATGGCCGCTTTACTTTTTCTGGTCCCGTTGTCACGCGTCAGGCAGTCGAAAGTATCGACAACCGCCACTATCCTGGCGGCCAGGGGAATTTCCCGGCCGGCCAGACCGTCCGGATAGCCGGAGCCGTCCCAGTTTTCATGATGGCCGCGGGCGATCTCCCGGCCGGTCTGGTAAAATGATTTTACCCCCAGCAGGGCTTCACCGGCTATGGTATGATATTGTAGTTCCGCGGTCTCTTTCGCTGTCAGGGGAGGCTCTTTTCTCAGGGTCCGGTCACTGACGACGATTTTGCCGATATCATGCACCATGCTGAACTGACTTATTTTTTCTGCTTCTTCCTGCGGCATGTTCAGGTGTTTGCAGAGATCAAAAACCAGGTTGCCGACGCGGTATATATGCCCTTCGCTGTCGTTGTCCCGTGATTCGGTCACGCGGGCCAGCGTGTCGATTGTTTCTCCCACGGCCTCCTCCAGAAGCTGGGTCCGGATTTTGACCCGCTCCTCCAGGTTTTCATTCCACTCGGCCAGCTCCTGGTTCTGTTCCACGGTGATCTGGTAGAGCCGCTTGTTTTCGGACAAAAGCCGGTATCTTTCAAAGGCTCTGAAAACATCGCTTTTGATGATCTGGTTTTTCCAGGGTTTGACGATAAAGCAGAACAGCCCCAGGCGGTTGATGGCGTTGACGGCCGTGTCCAGGCTGGCCTGACCGGTCAGCAGTATCTGGATGGCGTCGGGGTTAATTTGGGAGGCCGCCTCCAGAAACTGCATCCCGTCCATTTCCGGCATCATCAGATCGGAAATCACCACCCCGATTTCTTCTTCCCTCAGGACAGCCAACCCCTCTTTGCCGGAGGTGGCGGTAAAAATACGGTACTCCTCATCCCGCAGCACGCGCGCCAGGCTATGCAGGACGTTCTTTTCATCATCAACAATTAAAAGACTGTTGTTCTTTTCCATGTCTTTACCCCTTTTCTTTTTTTGCTTGGTGGCAATGGGTTAATCCAGATATCTCACCGGAAATCTTACCGGACATCTCATATAATTTTTTGATAAATATTGCCTTTATTCCGCCTTCTTTTTCAGCCGGCTCGGGGTTACGCGGCATCCAGGCGGTAATTATCGTTTTCAAACACGGCCAGGCAGGCGTCAACCACTCCGGCGGAATAATATCGGCCCCTGTTGGCCTTTATTTCCCCCAGGGCCGTTTCGATACTCAGGGCCGGGCGATAGGGCCGATCAGAGGCCATGGCTTCAACCACGTCGGCCACCGTTATGATACGGGCCTCCAGAGTCAGCTCTTCTTCTTTTAATCCCCGGGGATAGCCTGACCCGTCTATGCGTTCGTGGTGCTGGTGAACCATCTCGGCTATGGGCCAGGGAAAATTTATCTCTTTTAAAATTTTGTGGCCGGTTTCCGCGTGAGTCTTTATCAGGCTGAACTCTATTGATGTTAACGCGCCGGGTTTGTTCAGTATCTCGGCCGGAACCGATATTTTGCCGATGTCGTGGACCATGGAGGCGATGTGCAGAGCCTCCAGCCTGTCCTCGTCCAGGCCCAGTTTTCTGCCGATGGCTGCGGTGAGGTCCGCTACTCGTTGCTGATGGCCGACGGTATAAGGGTCCCGGAATTCCAGGGTTGTTGCCATGGCTTTGATAATGCCGCGCATGGTCTGCTTCAGCTGCTTGTTGGAACTGGCCAGCTCCCTGGTGCGTAAATCGATCTCTTTTTGCAGCAGGGAAGCGTTTTTTTCCGATTGAAGCTGTTTTTGCCGGTTTTTCAAAGCGCCGGCTACGCCGAGGAGCAGATCCCGGTTGGTAAAGGGCTTGACGATATAGCTGTGAGCGCCGTATTTTAAGGCCTGTTCCGCCATATCCATGTCATCGCAGCCGGTTACCATGATCGAGGTGGTTTCCGGATAAGCCTCGGTCAGCCATTTTATAAAAGTAAGTCCCGATTCTCCGGGAAGGCCGATGTCACAGAGAACCAGTTCATACTTTCCGGTCTTCAAGAGGGACCTGGCTTCTTCGGCGTTGGCCGCCGGTTCGTTCTCATAGTGGGCCGCTTTGAGAACTTTTTTAAGAAGTCTCTGCACGGAATCGTCGTCGTCGATGGTCATGATGCGCGGAACAGAGACGTGGCCACTGTTCGGAACAAAATCATGATATCGCGGCCCCGGGATTGTCGTGGCTGAGTATTCTGATACCCGGCCTATGTCTTTTGTCTCAAGCATTGTCATCTCCATTTTTTTAGTAATTCAGGTTTTTGGTTTCCTGTTTGCCCCATAATCCTGCAAGCATCATGCCAAACAGGCCTGTATAATTTTGTCTTTAAAATTAAGCATGTTATGCATGAAGGGGGTTTTTGGGGAAAAAAAGATCATCT